>NZ_JAFMZJ010000002.1:0-282857 GCF_048595525.1 Nocardiopsis oceanisediminis
ATCCCCAGCTCCGCCGCCCGGCACCGCCCCGGGCCGTGTTCGTCGCCGCGGTGCACGGCCAGTGGGCGGTTCCATCTGGAGTGCGCCGGCCGATGGCGGGGGAGCAGCGGGGGCGCTCCTTGCCAGTAGGGCGGCCTCCAGTAGCGGGATGGGCGAGCGGCGCCATTTCGCCGCCGACCCCTTTTTCCAGCTCCCGGATGCGGGAGGAGTCCAGTGCATCGGTTCGCACGGCTCGGCCGGCGGCGCCTTGTGCAAATGCTCCCGGGCCGGGGCGGCGTTCCGTTCCACCGGCCGCCGCCTTCTCCTCGGAGCCGGATCCGGCTGCGGGGGGGTTTCCCGGGCGGTTCTCTGCGGTGGTGACCGCCTCCGCGCTCAGGCCGCTCCCTTCCCGTTCAAGGGGTACACGGCGGCCGGGGCGCTCCCGGGGTGTAAACCGGGTTTACATTCGCCCTTCGCTCGCCTGGAAACGAGAGCGACACGCCACACCTCAGGTGAACCAAAGAACCGCCTGGCGTTAGTAAGGTAACGCCATGATGGCATCACGACCCGCTGAGGACCGTGAAAAGGTCACGTCCAAGATCCCCGAGGCGCTGCGGGCGCGGCTGAAGGTCCGCGCCGCCGAGTATCGCGTCGATATCCAGGACGCGGTCGCCGAGGCGATCACGCTGTGGCGGCGGACGCCCGCGGATCGGATTCCGATCGCCGACACCTCGGGGGCCGCATCGTTCAGCACGTGGCTGTTCCCAGGGGTCTACGACGAGTTCAAGAAAATCTGCGCCCGGCGGGATGTCTCCTACATCCAGGGCCTGGCGCAGGCGGTCGGCCTCTGGCTGGCCGACCATCCCTCTCCCGGACAGGAGTCTGGTGTGCGCTCACCTCGACGCGAGATCATGGCCAATCAGAAGGGCGGGGTCGGTAAGACCGCGCTGACCGCCGGCGTGGGGCAGGCCTACGCCGAAGGAGGCTCCCACGGGGGCCCGGGGCTGCGGGTGCTCATGGTCGACTACGACCCCCAGGGCCACCTGAGCAGCCAGCTGGGCATCGAAGCCCTGCCGCTGGACGGCGACAGCCTCGTCAAGCACATGACGGGCGAGGCCAAGGGCTCCATCGCCGATCTGATCGTCCCGGTGGAGGAGGAGCGCTTCGGCGACCGGCTCCATGTCCTTCCCTCCTGCGCGGACGGGTTCGTCCTGGACGTCAAGCTGTCCACGATCCGCGCCCGGGAGGCCGCGCTGGAGCGCGCGCTGGAGCCCGTCGAGGGCGACTACGACATCGTCCTGGTGGACTGCCCGCCCAGCCTCGGGCTGGCGATGGACAGCGCCATCTACTACGGCCGGCGCCGCGACGGGGAGGACCTCGCCCGCTCCGGCGTGGTCATCCCGGTCCAGGCCGAGGACTCCAGCGCCGATGCCTTCACCCTGCTCACCGGCCAGATCGAGGACCTGCGCGAGGACATGCGCATCGAGATCGACTACCTCGGCCTGGTGGTGAACATGTACGACGGGCGCCGAGGGTACATCGCGACCTCTTCCCTGGAGAGCTGGAAGAGCATCGGTGACCCCCGGGTGATCGCAGTGATCCCCGACCGCAAGGAGCAGCGCGAGGCGGTGCGCAGCAAGCGCGGCCTGCTCGCCTACGATCCCGAATCCGCCCAGTCCCAGGCCATGCGTGACATCGTGAAGGAGCTGTCGTGAGCAAGGCCGACAAACTCGGCGCTTCCGCCTCCTTCAGCGCGGCCGGCCGCCCGGCCAGCGCGCGCAGGCGCTTGATCGCCCAGGCGACGGGGGACGCCCCGGCCGATCCGACCCGGGTTCCGCTGGAGCAGCTGGCGGGCAACCCCGACAACCCCCGTGACGAGCTGGGGGATCTGGAGGAGCTCGCCGAGAGCCTGCGCACCCACGGGCTGCGCCAGCCGGTCAGTGTCATGCCCAAGCGGATCTTCCTGGAGGCCTATCCGCATTACGAGGAGGCCGTCGGCGAGGCGTCCTTCGTCGTGGTGAACGGAAACCGGCGGCTGGCCGCGGCTCGTCTGGCCGGCCTGCCGGCCTTGGCGGTGCATCTGGCCGATTCCCAGGACGCCGATACCGCTTCGATCCGCACCGCGGCCCTGGTGGAGAACATCCACCGCAAGGACCTCGAGCCGCTGGAGGAGGCGGCCGCGGTCCGCGAGCTGGTGGAGGTGTACGGAACCAATGCCGAGGCCGCCCGGAGGCTGGGCAAGACCCGCGCCTGGGTCGGGCAGCGGCTGGCCCTGCTGGACCTGCGCCCGGAGCTGCAGCAGGCTCTGCGCGGAGGGGAGTTGCGCATCAAGGATGCACGCCGCTTGGGCACCCTGTCGGCCGAGGAGCAGCTGGGGGAGTGGGAGCGGCTTGTAAACCCGGTTTACAGCCCGCCCCCCTCCTCTGACCCCTCTGCCTCCGAGGCCGGTGTAAACCCGGTTTACACCGGGGCGGAGGAGGCCCGCGGGCAGAAGGCCTCCGCCCCGGCGGAGGCGCCTTCCAGGCCGCCGGTGAACGGCGCCGCTCCCCGCAGGGGCAAGCGGCCTGAGCCCTTGAAGCTCCACGTGGAGTGGGACAACCCCGAGGCCGTCGCCGACCAGGTCTTCAAGGAGCTGTCCACCGGCATGTCCGCCGATGAGCTGCAGCGGTTCGCCTCCGCCTTCTCTGAGCGCCTGGCCTGACCCATCCCGTTCCGGCCGGGCCGGCGGGAGGGGCGGGGACACAGGCCTCCCCTCCGGGGCCGCCCGGCCCCGCCCTTCTCCGGAGCGGGGCCGGGCGAGCACCGTCCCCCATGCCCCTCTTCGGTCTCCTCATCCCCTCGATTCCAGGAAGAGCCTTCCGGATGCCCTTCGAAACCAGCCCGCCGTGGTGGGTGATCGCGATCCTGGCGATCGCCGCGGCCGCGGCGATCGCGGCAGCGCTGCGGTCCCTCCTGGCCCGCAGATCCCCGGGGCGCGGCGCCCTGCACGGCGGCCACCTGGTGGCGACTGTCGCCATCGCCGGGAGCGCACTCGCGCTGATCCTGGTCGCCTTCACGATGAGCTACGCGGCCCTGTACGAATCGGCGACCTGGCTGGCCGACACCCAGCTCTACGCGATCAACGGGGGAGACCTCCGGTTCCTCTTCCCCGTGGGGATCGACGCCGTCATCGTCTACTTCCTGGCGATGGACCTGATCATGGAGTGGCAGGGCCGCCGCCACCCGCTGAACCGCTGGGCCGCCTACGGGCTCTCGGCGATCACCATCGCCCTCAACGTGTCCCAGGGGGACGGCAGTACCGCCTCCTACCTCGGCCATGCGGGCCCGCCCGTGGTCATCGTCCTCATCGCCGAGGGGGTGGCGGCCTGGGTCCGCCACCTGGCCGGCCTGGCCCGCGGGACCACCGCCGACCGCATCCCCGTGGGCCGCTGGCTCGCCCACCCCGTCTCCACGTTCAAGGTCGCCCGGATGATGCTGGGGTGGGGCATCTACTCCTATCCCGATGCCCTGGAGCGCGAGCAGCGGCGCCAGCTCGCCTACGCGATGCTGCACCAGCAGTACGGCCGGGGCTGGCGCCGGCGCACTCCCCGGCATCTGCGGTGGATGCTGGACAACGGCTATGAGCTGGAGCGGGCTTTCGAGATCACGCGGGCGCTGACCACCCGGCGGGTGGCCATGTCCGCCGCCGAGGTGCAGAGCCACGCGGGAGCGGGGGAGGGGCGCCCCGGCCGCAGGGAGCTTTGGCCGCTTCCGGGCGCCTCCTCCCAAGCAGGGGAACCCGGAGGGGAGGGGGCGGCACCTGCGCTCGGCTCCTCCGACCGGGCCGGGGAAGGAGGGCTGCCGGCCCCCGGCGCCCCCGGGGAAGGGCTCGGGGCGGAGGCGCCAGAGCGGGACCCGGATGTCCGGGCCCAGGCGGAGCCTTCTGCGGGCCGGCCGCCGTCCCGGGAGGCCGAGCGGGGCCGCGGCTCTGAGGGCTCCTCTGGCCAGAGCGCCGCCGGCCACTCTGGCCATCCTGGCCGCTCCGGCCAGAGTCCGGTCGGCCGGAGCGGCCAGTGGCCGCGCGTTCCCGAGGAGGGCGGTGGCCGGCCGGGCGGCCCCTCTGGCCAGTGGCCAGTCCCTTCCTCGGAAGAGGGTGGCCGGTCGGCCGCGGCCGCTGGCCAGGGCCTGGCCCCGCCGGACTCTTCCGGAGAAGGGGGTGGCCACTCGGCCGGTTCCTTTAGCCGCAGCGGCCAGCGGCCGGATTCCTCGCCGGCGGGAACCGGCCAGGAGGCCGGGGCCGCTCCGGGCGCAGGGGAGGAGGGGTCCCGGGCCCCGGAGGCCGGTCCCCAGGCCACGGCCACCGGTTCCGCGGCCGGCCGGCCGGAGGAGGCAGGACCGCGGTCTTCTGCCGAGGACGGCTCAGGGGTGCCCGGCGCGGGTGCCTCCGGGAGCGGGGAGCAGGCCGGGGGAGGGGAGGAGGGATCCCCCCTTCCCGACACCCGGCTGACGGCCGAGCAAAGACGCAGGCAGGCGCGCCGCCTCATGGAGGCCATCCCCGACATCACCGACGACGAACTCGCCGCCGAACTCGGTGTGGCACCCCGCACGGCTCGCCGGTACCGGACCGAGGTCCAGCGTTTGTGGGCTGAGGAGGAGCTGGTCATGGAGGAGGCGGCCGATGGCCGTCCCCGCCTCGTCCGCAGCGGCACCAGCGCCTAGCGCTCTGGCCGCGGCCAATGGCCGCGGCCTTTCCGGCAAGCGTTGGCCAGTGGCCGCCGCGGCCGCGGCCGCCCTCCAGCCCCTCTGGCCGCTCAGGGGGCCGAGTGCCTTGCCTGGCCATCCGAGCAGCCCGTTGGCCACTCCCTTCCCGGGAAAGCTTTGGCCAGTGGCCACTCAGGTGGCCAAGGCCTGGCCAGTGGGCAGGGATCCGGCCGATCCGTCGGCCGCGGCGTCCGCCCGCGTCGGCCAGTGGCCGCTTCCTTCCAGGGAAGGATGTGGCCACTGGCCGACGGCCCGGGGCCTATGGCCGCCCATGGCCGCAGGCCGGCCGGTGGCGGTGCAGGCACCCCTTGCGGCTCTCCGCTCCCCGCGCCGGCGGGGTTCCCCCGGCCGAGACGGCGCTCGCTGGGTCCGTGAAGGACAGCACCGAGCTGAGCGGCGCCCAAGCACCGGGCCGCTTCTCTGAGGCCCTGAACCGCACCCCTCACGCCGGCCGGACCGGCGAACCCGGAGAGCTGTGCTGCGACCGGGACCGCGCAGGGGCCGCCGAGCCGGCGGCAGCCGAGGCCAGAGGCGAGATCGCCCGGCACTCCTCCATCCCCTCCCCGGCAGGCCGGGCCGATCTTCTGGCCGCCCTGGCCACCGGGCCGCTCCTCCTGCCCCCGACCTCGGCGCGCAGCCCGAGCGGGACATTCCCGATGCCGCCGTCTGCGCACCGGCTCCGCGCGGTTCGCGGTGGGCCTCTGCACCGGCTAGGTGCGGGTCTGGCCGGAGAACAGAGAGGGGAGCCCGCCGGAGCACTTCCCCCTGCGGTCCGGTAGAGGTTCTCCCCGGCGCAGCCCTGAACGGCGGAGGCTTCCCGGCCTCACCGCCTGCTGCGCGCCCCCGAAGGGAAAGGACCGGGCTGAAGGCGCCCTGGAGCGCCTGCTCCCGGGGGCCGCCCCTGCGAGGTGAGGGAAGGGTTCAAGGAGGCGATGCGCAGCTCCGCCTTACTCACCAGATGGGGTTCGCGCCCGGTGCGCCCGCACGGCCAGGCCGTTGTCCGAGCCCTGCGGGCCAGTGCCGGCGCCCTGTGCCCTGCCCTCCGCGCACGTCCCATCCGTAGGCGGCGGTGAAGGCCCCGCACTCCTCCTCTGAGTACCGGCCCAGGTCCCGCTAGACCGCGGCCACCACCGGCCCCACTCCCTCAATCCAGTGGAGGGCCGGTCCAGGTCCAGCAGCACCGGGCCGGCGGGGTGCGGGGTGATGTTCTTGCGGTGGGCGGCGCCGTGCGCGTGCCCCGGCTGCAGTGCCGGCTCCAGGGCGGTGCACCGGCGGCTCAGCCTGCTGATGAGGCCGCGGAGGAAGGCCGGTGAGGCCGGGGCCACTCCGCTTGCGGCGTCCAGGTAGGCCTCCGCCCCTTCCAAGGGGGGCGAGCTCGGGCAGGTCGAACTCGGGGGAGGGGAGCCGCTGCAGTTCCCTCAGGAGGTGCCCGATATCTCCGCAGGTCCCAAGGACCCGGGCCGCCCCGAGGTGGCCAGCCGTGTAGTTCGCGGACGGCCAGGGCCGTCCGCAGAGCGGAGGAGCCTGCGAGCGGCTCTTGCCCAAGCCCGGCCTTCCCCGTCGACGAGCGGCTGCGCTGACGCCGTCGCCCTGTTCGAGAGCGGATGGCCTCTTCGGCCCGCCTGGGTACACAGAAGGGCAGCGGCATCCCGGCGGCTTCGGCCCTGAGCGGGCAGCGCAGCACCGCGTCCCCTCTCTTTGGGGACGGGAGCCCTTCTCTGCTCTCCGAACCCGCAAGAGTATGCTAATCCATACGTTTCGGGGGGTTACAACCCCCGTTGGCCCCTCCCAGGGATCCCTAAAGCGGGGCCAGAACCCTCGTTACCCTTGGGTAAGGGGGGTTACAACCCCCACTGCGTTTCACATACCCCCAGTTCAGAGCCGTGTTTTCCCGCTGCTGCTCTTACACAAGGACCCCTCCGCCACAAAGGCCCCAGCACGCCCCTGACGGGGCGTCCCCGAACCGATGGGCACCGGAAAACGGGGCCAAGGACCCCGGTGGAATCGTGGCGACCACCTCTTCGAGGAGGCTCCAGGCAAGCAGGAGTACATGGCGAGGGCCTGGTGGTACCAGGGGGCCGCAGCCCCCTGGACCCCCGCCGACCGGACGGGAACCTGGCGCGACACAGGATGTGCATCGGCCCTGGACCGCTCGCGCCAGAACCCCGCCCGGACCGCTTTCTCCCCCTCCACCGAAGATGGCGGCCATGGCACCCCTACCGCCTGTCCCTGCCGGGCCTCTGGCACCTGTGCTCACCCTGGGCATCCCCAACGGGGCAGCGGCGATTCCGTCGCCCCGCGGTAATAGAGGAAGCAGTGGAGTACTGGACTGGAGCGGCCCCTGCTCCGTCCCGGAGCTCTAGCGGCGCTTCTTCTGAAACTCACCGGCTTCAGCCGCCTTCTCTGCGGCTCTGAACTGCTGGTTGTCACACTCCGGTGCCGAGGGGCTCTTTAAAGGGTGAGCAGGGTTGGAAGGGAGAAGCCGATGGAGCCGGTGCTGGCAGGGTTGGCGGCGATCGCGATCGCCGAGGCGGCGGGGGTGGCGAAGGCGTGGCTGGGGTCAGGAAGGCGCCTGTGCCGCTGCAGGGGTCCAGCGCCGGACCCCTCGGGTGGCAGAGAGGGTGGCCAGGCGCTGGTCGTCCACCTCGCCCCCGGCCCGGCCTCAGGAGGCGGCCGATGAAGCAGGACCGGCCTCGGGCCGAAGCCGCAAGGCTCGTCACCAACGCGGGTGCAGGCTCAGGGAAAACCCTGGTAGCCGCGCAGTTGGCTCTGATCCTGCAGGCAGAGCAGGAGGAGTGGCGCCTGCTCGTACAGGAGATGGGCCCCAAGCTGGCCGCCTACCTTCAGAAGATCGGCGCCGGCGTTGAAGAGGCCCGGGACGCCTACCAGACCGCGCTCACCGGAGCATGGCGCCGCCGGCGAGAGATCGACGACCTGCGCGCCTACATCTGGGTGGCCGCCAAGAACGCCTACCTCAAAAGCCCGGCCGAGCCCAGCCCGGTCCCCTTGGGCGAAGTAGAGATCCCCCTCCCGGCCTGCAGGCTTCCCGACTTCGCGGTGGAGCGGAGAGAAGAGCTGCGCCGGGTCCTCAAAGCGATGCAGAAGCTCCCCTTCGACCAGCGCGACGCCCTGGCCCAGGCCGCTTCCGGGTTCCGATCGGCTGAGATCGCCAAGAACATGGGCAGAACCGAGCAGGCCGTACGCCAGCTGGTGAGCAGGGGGCGGGCACGGCTCAAGCAGATCCTGGCCGCGGAAGGAGGAGAGGGATGAGTGAGGACCGCCGGCCGTTGAGCGATTCCGAACTCGATGCCCTCCTGGGGACCGCGGATGAGGCCCTGGAAGCGGCCTGGCGGTCGGAGCTGGCCGAACAGGTTCCGGACTTCATGCCGCTTCCGAAGCTCTGGGTGCCCCTTCCCCCCGGGCCTTTCGGAAGGCTGCAAAGGACGTGGCTGTACGTGCGCCATGACTGGGCCGCGCAGTTCGATGCGGCCGCGGAGGAGCTGGCCGGGGTGGCCGGACTCCTCAAGGCATCGGGCAGGCCCGAGGAGGCCGAGCGGGGCCGGAAGGCCCTCCTCGAGCTGAAAGAGGGGCTGGTGCACGGGGCGGTCGACCGGGAGGAGGCGCTGTCCATGTTCCGCATGGTCCAAGAGCCTCTCGGCGGCGTCCTCGAGCAGGACGTCTCCGATGAGGCCAAAGAGGCGGCCGCGGATGCCTTGCAGGCCGTCCTCGATCTGAGGGAGAAGGTGCGCCGCCTCTTCAGCGACCAAGAGGAGAGGGGACGGCTCCTCTCCTGACGCCGGTCCGGGCCGCCGCGTCCCGTCGGAGGGCCTCGGTAGGGTGGGGCGGCCCGTCCCGGTTCCGCGTCCAGGCGAGGAGCAGCGTGTTCGTCCAAGGCATCGACGTCCCCGACTGGGCCCGTCCCCCAGACCCGGAGGCCTGGCCCTACACGGTCCCGGCGGTGGGCGACCTGCTCACCGCACCACTGGAGTTCCACGCCCCGGTCACCTTCCTGGTGGGCGAGAACGGGTCGGGCAAGTCCACCCTGGTGGAGGCGATCGCCGAGGCCTACGGCCTGGACGCCCGCGGCGGAAGAGCCGGCCGCAAATACGCCAACAACCGCCCCAAGACCCCGCTGGGCGAACACCTGCGCCTGGACCTCACCGTGCGCGGCGCCCGCCAGCTCAGCGCCGGGCGCCGCGCGCGCACCGGGTTCTTCCTGCGCGCCGAGACCGCCTTCGGCCTGGCCGAAGCGGTCTCGGGGATGAACGGCTACTGGGAGGAGGACCTGGCCGAGCACAGCCACGGCGAAGGGTTCCTCATCATCCTGCAGGCCATGTTCGACAGGCCCGGCCTGTACCTGATGGACGAACCCGAAGCCGCCCTGTCGTTCCTGTCGTGCCTGCGCCTGGTCGGCCTCATGCACGACCTGGCCGAGTCCGGCTCCCAGATCATCTGCGCCACCCACAGCCCGATCCTGTCCGCACTGCCCGGCGCCGACATCATCGAACTCGGCGACGAGGGCGCCCGCCGCACCCAGTGGGAGAAACTGGAGACCGTCGACCACTGGCGCCGCTACCTGGCCGACCCGGGCCGCTACCTGCGCCACATCACCGGCCCATGAGCCTGTCGCTGAAGTCCGGCCGGCTTGAGTAATAAGAAGACGACAGGGCGGCGGGATGCGCCGGGATCAGCGGGGCAGAGAGGCTCCTGCGGAACCTCCGCCGATCTCCGCAGCGCCGGGGCCCGCTACGGGCGGGGCCCCGGCAGGGCTGATCCTTTTTCAGGCCGGAACGAAGTCGTGGGAAGGCAGCCGGTCGGCCAGAGTGGAGAAATAGTCCAGCTTCGACCAGGCCGCGAGATCGCCGATCACATAGAGGCGGCGCTTGGCGCGGCTGACCGCGACGTTCACCAGGTTAGGGGACTGGGCGGCCCACTCCTTGGCGCGGGGTTTGGCAGGGTCTCCGCCCAGCACCAGGATGACCACGTCGGCCTCCTTGCCCTGGGCGGTGTGCACGGTGCCGGCGTTGGCCTCCGGGACCCCGTAGGCCAGGGCGATGTCTTTGGCGGTGCGGGCCACCGAGGAGAACGGTGAGACCGTGAAGACCTGGCTCATGTCCTGGCCTCGCTCCCTCATCTTGCCCAGGATCCGTTCGAGGGGGGCTCGTTGGGACTCCACCCAGTGCTCCCGGGTCTGCCCCGCGGCGACGACGTTGACCCAGGAGCTTTTCGCGAGGTGGTCCAGTAGGGGCCGCTCCGGTGTACCGAACACCATCATCCCGCCGTAGGCGATCTCGTTGGAGACGTCGAACATCGGGGAGTCGCAGCGCCGGTGCACCCGCAGCGGGCAGCCCACCCACAGCGGCAGGCCCTGCGGGCCGGGAAGCCGGGTCCCCAGGAGGGTCACCTCGTCGGCGAGCTGCTGGACCGAGGTGGTGCCGGGCACCCATTTGTCGGGGACCCGGTAGGAGCGGCGCAGCGCCTCCTGGGCGGTGTAGGGGAGGCTGCAGATGGGTTCGAGCTGGAGCGGGTCGCCGACGACCACGGCGCGGCGCGAGCGCCACAGGGCTCCGACGGCCTGCTGGGGTGTGGCCTGGCCGGCTTCGTCGATGAGCAGCCAGCCCAGTTCTTCCTGGCCGAAGGGTTCGAACTGCTTGGCGAAGGAGGAGAAGGTCGAGGAGATCACCGGCACCGCCATGAACAGGCTGCGCCAGGCCCCGAGTACGCCGCCGCGCGGGGCTTCGGCCGCCTGGCTGCCGCGCAGCATCTGGTCGGCCGCGGCGAGGTTGGCGTGCATCTTGGCGGAGGTGCATTCCAGGAACGCGCGGTGCAGGTCGACCGCGGTCAGGAACACGCGGGTGCGGGCCGCCGTCAGCTCCGGGTCGCCCCAGATGGAGGCGAGTTCGCGGGCCTGGTCGTCGGCCAGGAGGTCTTCGGTGGGGAGGAAGCCCTCCCACTCCTCCCACCCGCGGTCGACCTGCTGCTGGGCCGCGGAGTAGGCGCGTTCGGCCTTGCCGGTGCGGGCGAGCACCGCTGAGAGTTCGCGTTCGCCGGCGCTGAGCTGCTCGTCGGCGGAGCGCAGGCGCGCGGCCCACTCCTCGTCGGCTGCGCGGGCCTGCTCGAGGTGGGCCCCCATGCTCCGAGCGGTCTCCTGCCATTCCTGGTGGAGGCGGCCGGAGGTGAGCCGCTGGATTCCTGTGGGGCGGCGCCTCCAGTGCTGGCCCATGGAGCGTTCCCACCGGTCCCAGGTGTCGCGGGCTTCCTCGCGCCGCTGCAGGACCGTCCGCCTGTGGGTGTGCGCGGCGTCGTGGCGGTGCCGGGCCTGTTCTGCCTGCTCGGAGGCCTCCTGGGCGGCTTTGCGCAGTTCGGCCAGGCGGTGGGTCTGGGCGGCGAAGTCGCGGCGCTGCTCGCGCAGCCGCTCTACTTCCCGTTCGGCCTGAGTGAACGCCTTCACCGCCTCCCTCCAGCGGCCGATTCCGGGGGCCGGGCGTTTGAGGACGTCGTCCATGCCGCCGCCCGGCGGCCTCCATTTGCCGTCGGCCTGGCGCTGGGGCGGTCCTCCCTCCCAGAAGCGCCGGGCGAAGTCGATCCGGTTGGCCTGTTTGCCGAGCCGGGCCGCGAACACGCCCCATGAGGGGCTGTCCAGGACTTTCGCGCCGACCTCGGCGAAGTAGTCGGCCTCCTCGGCCCATTCCTCTGCGATGGCCCCCGCTCCGGGCAGTTCTGTGGTGACGTTTTCCACCGCGCCGTTGTTGGCTGAGGCCACCACGATCTCGTGGCCGGTCAGTTCGGGGATGAGGGGGTGGACGGTGGTGGTGTTGCGCCCGGTGCGCCAGGTGATGGGGGAGGTGTAGCCCTTGTCGGGGGAGGGGAGCCGGGCCAGGACCCGGGCGCGTTCTGCGACCACGTGGGCCACCAGGTCGCGCAGCAGGGTGGTCTTGCCGGTGCCGGGCGGCCCGTTGACGGCGAAGATGCCGCTCCCTTCGCCGCCGAGGCGGTCGACGATGGAGTTGACCGCGACCTGCTGGCTGAAGACCAGTGGGTGGGAGGTCTTCGCGGGCCACCGGGCCGAGGGGGTCCTGCCGAGTGCGACGCGTGCCGCGCTGGTCTCGGTGCGCAGGTCGATGCGTTTCAGGCGTTCGGTTCGGGAGGGAGGGGAGAGGTAGTCCCCCAGGGCGGTGCCGTAGCGCCCGGACCGCACCTCCTCGGCGACCATTCCGAGGTCGTCGGCGATCCGGCTGTTGAGGATCTCGCCGGTGTCGGGAGGGTGAGGGGGCTCCGAGGGCGGTTCGCAGGCGTCCCGGTCGGCTGCGCGCTGGTGCATGACCTCCTGCTGGCGGCGGTGTTCTCTGGCGGCCTCCCAGGAGGTGACCTGTTCGCTCTTCACCCGTATCAGCGGCCGGGCGAAGTCGCCGATGCCGCACAGCCGCAGTGCCGTCTGTGTGCATGCCTGCAGGTCTTGACGGGTCAGGGGGCGGCGGCTGGCGCCGGCGGGGTTGGAGTCGGGGCGGGCGGAGGCTGCGGGCTCGGGGACGGCCGGTTCCGACCGGCGGCTGCGGTACAGCTCGTCCTCGGCGGTCTCCAGGAGTTCCCAGATGTCGGCGAGGCTCTCCGCCTGGAGGAAGGCGTCTTTTTCCAGGACGCGCATCAGTGCTTCGCGGGAGAGGACGCCGCCGGTGGCCAGCCATTCGAAAAGCAGGCTGAAGGTGTCTTCGGCGTGCTTGAGTCCGGACAGCCAGCTATCGACCGTAGGGCCCGGGGACAGGGTGCGGCCCACGGCCCATCCGCAGCTGCCGATTCCCTCGGTGTCCAGCAGGGGGCGCCCGAAGGAGTCGAGGACGAAGGCGGCCACGGGGGCTTCTCCGAGGCGGCGTTCTTCGACGTCGCCGTACTCCTCGGTGCCGAACTTGTCGCGGAGCAGGTCGCGGACGCGGTTGAGGTCGATGGCTCCGCAGTAGACGGTGTGGCGCCATTCCTTGTTGCGGGAGGGGGCCCACCGGTCTTGGAGCCGGTGGTCGGGGTGCCAGGGGAGGGGGTCGTCCTTGGCGGGATCGATGTCGGCGAGGGGGGTGTATTTGTTCGGCCGCTTCGGGACTTTGGGCAGGTCCTGGGGGAGGAAGTATTCCACTGCCTGCCAGTAGTCGAGTACAGCGGCTTTCTGCCGTTCGGTGTTGCCCACGCACGTTCCTTCGCTTTGCGACCAGGCGGCTCCGAAACGTTTCTAGCAGGCCTGGGATCGGGCCGTATCGCCGGTGTGCCAACCGAACCGGGCTTGTGCGGCCTCCGGAGAGGGGTGCCAGGAGGAAGGGGCCGTGCGGCCTGCACCGAGGGATGCCGGGGAGGGAGCTTCTGCGGAACCGCCGGCCGCTCATGGTCTTCCCGGCCTTCGGGGCACGGCTTCCCTCGTGCCGGGGCGCCGCCGGGCTGTTCTGTCCTTCGCCGGGGAGCGGCGAGGCAGAGGGAGGCGGTTTCAGGCGGTCGGTGCTCCTCGGGCGGGCTCGGGTGCGGGGGTGGTTCGCTGCCTGGCGGTGGGCGAGAGAGCGCATCTGCACCGAGCCGGGCGTGCCGCTGGAGAACGTCGAGGTGGCCCACTGGTGCCGCGACGCCGCCTGATCGCCTGGCCCTCTTCCCTGCGCGGGCCCGCTCCTGCGTGCTCAGCTCCGCGCCACCGCCGGGACCCGGGCGAGGACCCCGCGGCTGGCGGTGCCCATCGCGATGTAGGGCACCGACTCCAGCACGGCGACCAGGCCCATGAGAAACGCCGATCTGGAAACCGCAGGGCACTCAACTCAGGCCATCTGCCCCGGCACAGCATGGGACTCTCCGGAGCGGTATCCGAAGAGACCTGGGATTGGGAGTTTTCCGGGCAGGCCTGGGACTCACCCCCGCGGATGCGGGGAGCACATCCAGAGCGGAGGGGGCGACCGGCACCACCAGGACTTACCCCCGCGGATGCGGGGAGCACCACGGCGACCCCGCGGCCACCGGCGCCCGCCTGGACTCACCCCCGCGGATGCGGGGAGCACGGGTCTCCGGTACTCAGAGGCCGCAACCGCATCGACTCACCCCCGCGGATGCGGGGAGCACCTCACCGGCAACTCGGCATTCGCCGCTGGCGGGGACTCACCCCCGCGGATGCGGGGAGCACCCTCGCCGCACGATTGTGAGTCGGAGACCTACCGACTCACCCCCGCGGATGCGGGGAGCACGAAGGCCGGCATCCCCCCGAAGCGCTGATGACGGACTCACCCCCGCGGATGCGGGGAGCACGAGGCACCCGCAGGTCAGTGCGGGCGCCCCCGGGACTCACCCCCGCGGATGCGGGGAGCACCTCATGGCCAGCGCATACGGGAACTGGCTGGTGGACTCACCCCCGCGGATGCGGGGAGCACACGCCGCCGGGTCCTGGGCCGCAGCCGATTACGGACTCACCCCCGCGGATGCGGGGAGCACTCCAGGATGGCCCGGTCGGTGGCCTGCAAAGACGACTCACCCCCGCGGATGCGGGGAGCACTCTAATTCCTCGCAGCACATCCGTCACAGCAAGGACTCACCCCCGCGGATGCGGGGAGCACGTGAGACGGTGATCATCACTGCCGCCGAGCTGGGACTCACCCCCGCGGATGCGGGGAGCACGCGATGCGCGCGGTCGTGCTGAGAGCGGGCTGCGACTCACCCCCGCGGATGCGGGGAGCACGTGTGGGGCCACGGAGGGGTGCCCCTGCCGAAGGACTCACCCCCGCGGATGCGGGGAGCACCCCTCGAAGAACGGGGCGTCGCTGACCTGGATGGACTCACCCCCGCGGATGCGGGGAGCACGGGCCTACCGGCCGGGGGAGGCCGGGCTGACGTGACTCACCCCCGCGGATGCGGGGAGCACGCACCCGCTCCCGGACTTGGCCGCCGGAGCGGCGGACTCACCCCCGCGGATGCGGGGAGCACAAGGGCAAGCCCGCTGTCGCCCGGCTGCAGAACTGACTCACCCCCGCGGATGCGGGGAGCACTGAGGAATCGGTACAGGCTCGCCGGACTCGGAGGACTCACCCCCGCGGATGCGGGGAGCACCTTTTCCGCGCGGCGCCGGTGGTGGTCCACGAGGACTCACCCCCGCGGATGCGGGGAGCACGGTGCGCAAGGGAGAGTGCGCAGGTGGGGCGGGGACTCACCCCCGCGGATGCGGGGAGCACGCTCCTCGACCGAGGGACGCGGCGCCGAGGACGGACTCACCCCCGCGGATGCGGGGAGCACACGCGCCCCAACGGCTACAGCGTCGGCCGCCTGGACTCACCCCCGCGGATGCGGGGAGCACCCGGCTGCATGTGGCCCCGACCTCGCTGGACGCCGACTCACCCCCGCGGATGCGGGGAGCACGGCGGAGGCCAGGGTCCCGGCCTCAGAGAGCTGGACTCACCCCCGCGGATGCGGGGAGCACCCTGACCGACGACGGCGAGCTCTACATCGCCAGGGACTCACCCCCGCGGATGCGGGGAGCACTCCCAGGACGGCCGCCGCAAGCCCCGCAGCAAGGACTCACCCCCGCGGATGCGGGGAGCACTCCCAGGACGGCCGCCGCAAGCCCCGCAGCAAGGACTCACCCCCGCGGATGCGGGGAGCACTCGCGCGGGCGCGCGCGAGAGGTGTCCGGACCGGTGACTCACCCCCGCGGATGCGGGGAGCACAGATCATCACCGCCGACAAGCTGACGCCGAGAAGACTCACCCCCGCGGATGCGGGGAGCACTCGCGCGGGCGCGCGCGAGAGGTGTCCGGACCGGTGACTCACCCCCGCGGATGCGGGGAGCACAGATCATCACCGCCGACAAGCTGACGCCGAGAAGACTCACCCCCGCGGATGCGGGGAGCACCATCTCAAGCGGCTCCTTGTCGTGTTCGGCGGGGACTCACCCCCGCGGATGCGGGGAGCACGCCAGGACGTCCGCGCGGCGGTAGCCGTTGCGGGACTCACCCCCGCGGATGCGGGGAGCACGTGCGCGGGTCCATGAAGATCCCCGCCAGGATGGACTCACCCCCGCGGATGCGGGGAGCACTCCCCGCTCCGGCCGTGTTCCGGTTCCGGTGCGGACTCACCCCCGCGGATGCGGGGAGCACTGCCACTCGGGGCGGCGCCCCAGCACCAGCACGGACTCACCCCCGCGGATGCGGGGAGCACGAGGAGCAGGCCGACGGCCACCGCGCCTACGAGGACTCACCCCCGCGGATGCGGGGAGCACGCCATCCCCCTTGGGCACGGGCGCCCCGCCGGAGACTCACCCCCGCGGATGCGGGGAGCACGTGGACCGACCCTGATGGAGACACCCGCCCTGGGACTCACCCCCGCGGATGCGGGGAGCACCACTCCGGGACCGGTTGGACAGCTCCACCAGCGACTCACCCCCGCGGATGCGGGGAGCACCGGCGCAGAGAGAGACGTCGACCTGTCCATGGACGACTCACCCCCGCGGATGCGGGGAGCACACCCCCACTTGGGCCCCCAGGACGCCCGAGCCGGACTCACCCCCGCGGATGCGGGGAGCACACCCCCACTTGGGCCCCCAGGACGCCCGAGCCGGACTCACCCCCGCGGATGCGGGGAGCACAGCTAGACACCGATCACGACCCGGAGCTGGACAGACTCACCCCCGCGGATGCGGGGAGCACGGTGCGCTGCTCCATGGCCTCGATGAGGAGGGGGACTCACCCCCGCGGATGCGGGGAGCACCGTCGGCCTCGCAGCCGCAGGGAGGCCGAGACGGACTCACCCCCGCGGATGCGGGGAGCACCCGAGCAGCCACTCCTTCTCCCCGGCATCGGGGGACTCACCCCCGCGGATGCGGGGAGCACAGCAGGCGGCGGTGGCGGCGAACGGGGGCATGGGACTCACCCCCGCGGATGCGGGGAGCACTCGCTATACATGTGTACTGATCAGCCGGGCAGCGACTCACCCCCGCGGATGCGGGGAGCACGGATGGCGGCTGGCGGAGCGCTCCCCGGTCCTGGACTCACCCCCGCGGATGCGGGGAGCACACCGAACTGACCCCCGCCGGACGTCTGTCCCCGGACTCACCCCCGCGGATGCGGGGAGCACCAAAGGGGTCCTCACCTGGGCCGGGGCTCCTCTGGACTCACCCCCGCGGATGCGGGGAGCACGGCGTCCCGGGAGCGCTCGGCGTGGGCGAGCAGGGACTCACCCCCGCGGATGCGGGGAGCACGCTGTGAACGCCCCGGCCGAGGCGGCCGTCCTGGACTCACCCCCGCGGATGCGGGGAGCACGGAGCGGTGACCCCGACGACCTACACCGCCCTGGACTCACCCCCGCGGATGCGGGGAGCACCTGCAGGTCGCCGTCCAGGTAGACGCGGGCGAAGACTCACCCCCGCGGATGCGGGGAGCACGCGCCGAGGCCGAACGCCCGGTAGTGCAGCATGGACTCACCCCCGCGGATGCGGGGAGCACCTGCACCCCGACATCACCGGGTGGATCGCCCGGGACTCACCCCCGCGGATGCGGGGAGCACGCGTATCACGGCAGGACGGCAGGTCAGCCCAGGGACTCACCCCCGCGGATGCGGGGAGCACCCCGGGGAGCCGACCACCGAGGTCGGCGTGGCGGACTCACCCCCGCGGATGCGGGGAGCACCAGGGCGCCGACGGCGGTGGTGATCGCCGTCAGGACTCACCCCCGCGGATGCGGGGAGCACCCTTCGCGAACTGCAGCGATGTAGGGCGTTATCAAAACTTGATAATTTTTGCGGCTCATCCTGTCCTCGATTGTCCTCATAAGAAGTCGCTTGAGCCTCCCCCTCCGAGTTCCAGGCTTGCTCGAAGGCGCGCCTCGATAAGGAACCGGGCACACCGCGTCCCGGGCCCCGCTGGAATGGGGACCGGGACGTAGCGAGGAGCCAAGGAGGCGATGCGCGAAGACCTGACCCGACGGCCGGGAGGCCTTCAACGAAAACGGTGCGCATACGGCGGCGGTTCTCACGGACCAGGATGAGAGGGGCCCTCCTCCTCGTCTTCGGGTCCTTCGGCCTTGGGCCAACCGATCAAAGTCAGGCCGTCGATCTCCCTGGGAGTGCGGCTGCCCTCCCCATAGGTCAGGACCCGGTACCCCTGCTCGCCGTCGGAGCCGTGGATCAGGACGGCCCAGCCCCCCTGGTCGTCGATGGCCTGCTGCAGCCCCGACCAGAGGTGCTCGCGCACCCGCTTGGTCAGCGTGCCCACGTACACCCCCGGGGCGGGCTCCAGCATCCAGCGGGTCAACGCACCTCGGGTGCCGTCGGCGATGGCGGTGGTGGAGATGGTGCAGAAACCGCCGGCCATCACCACCCCACCTCATCGGCGTAGTTCACCCCCGAGGGGACATCGCCCTCGGGATCCCACAGGTTGATCAGGCCGGAAGGCCCCGGGGAGTCGGAGACCGGCAGGTCGAGGACCTTGTAGACGTCGGTGATGATCCGCGGGATCAGGCGCAGCAGCCGGAAGTCCTCGCGCAGGCGCAGGCGGGCCGTCCGCTCCGGATCGGTGCTGGCGTGCAGGGAGAACGCGAGCGGAATGGTGACCTCGGCCTTGTAGAGGTCGGCGATGTCCAGGGCGAAGGCCCGCTGCTGGCCGTGGTGGAGGATGCCCAGGGCCGGTGAGGCCCCCAGGCTGAGCAGCACGGCCGCAACGATCCCGTACAGTGCCTGGTTGCCTGAGGTCAGGGCCTTGTTCACCGGGTCCTGGGCGTCGAAGTCGTCGGGGTCGTAGCTGCGTTTGAAGCGCGGTATCCGGTGCTGCTGGGCCAGGGTGCGGTACAGCACCTTCATGCGCCGGCCTTCCAGGCCGCGCAGTTTGTCCAGGGTCAGCAGGTCGGGCAGCTCGTCGTCGAAGCGGATGGTGAACAGGCGCCTGGCCGCCGCCAGCCGCTTCGCGTCGTCGGCGATGATCTCGACCTGGCGGTCCAGGATGCGGGTGGTGGTGCTGTCGTTGAGGAACGCCGAGTAGCAGCGCACCCCTCCGTCGCCGACGTGGACGATCACCGCGCCGTCCTTGGTGAGGCGCTTGACTGCCTCGTGCGTGGTGCTGGTGCCCGGCCCCAGCAGGATGCAGCCGATCCCGGCGGTGGGCAGGTAGACGCGCTCCTGCTGCCCGTCGTCGAACTCCACGAGCGCGCACACGCCGTTGCGGTCGGCTTTGATCTGGACGGTGTCCAGGTAGAGGAAGCCGAGGCGGTCGGCGATGCGGGGCAGCGCGACGGCGCTGGGCGCCCCGAGGGTCTTGGGGAGCCTGCGCCTGTTGGGCGGCACGGGTCACCGCCTCCCTGCGGGGGCCAGGGAGAGCATCCCCAGGCCGTAGGAGCGGCCGCGGCCGATGCCCTCCAGCAGGGCGGGAAGGAGCAGGTCGGGATCGGTGATCTCGGCGGTGCCGTCGAAGCGGACACCGGAGTTGAACAGCCGCTTGGCCTTGCCCTCTTCCCCGGGGTCCTGGTGCCGTGCCCGCTTGTGCCGGGTGAGCGGGGGATCGGAGGCCAGGTCGTGACGCTGGGAGGAGACCAGGTCGGGGGCGAGGCCGGCCTGTTCGGCCTTGCGGCGCCACCACTTCTCGGCCTCGGCGCCGTAGAGGGCCTTGCGGGTGCCCCTCTTCTTGGGGTCGGCGGGGTCGGGTACGGCTTTGACCGGGTTGGCGGCGATGCGGTAGTGGACGGTGCGGCCGCGGGTCAGGTTCTCGAGCAGGGGCAGTAGTGAGACGGTGCGGGCCTGGTCGAATCCGGTGAGGTCGGGGGCGATGCCCGATTGCACCAGGAGCTGGATGCGGGGGCCTGAGGGTTCGAGGCGGTAGAGGGCTCCGGCGGTGCGGCGGGCCTGGTCGCCCAGGCCGTCGGGGAACATGGCCATGACCTTGCGGTGCATGTGGGAGGCGTTGCGGGTGAGCGCGGCGGCCTGGGCGCCGGTGAGGACGGCGCGGGTGAGCCAGAGCTGTTCGGGGGGCTTCATCGCGTCTCCTTCAGGGCTTCGGCGAGTCCGCGGAATCCGCGGATGCCGGTGCCGGCGCAGTCGTCTGCGGAGTGCTCGTTGAAGAGTTCGAGGGCGCCGCGGGCCTTGAAGGCGCGGCGGTCGGGGGTGCGCTCCTGGGGGACGTCGCTGATGTGGGTGTCGGCGTCCTGTCCTTCGGTGGCCTCTTGGAGGAGGGCGATCTGCAGGCGGTTTCCGTCGCAGAGGGGTTCGCGGTAGAGCGGCAGGTGCTCGGCCAGCCGCTGCGGGGGCCGGTCGCTGGTGCCCAGCAGGACGGGCAGGGCCGGCGGGCAGCCGCGCCGCCCGAGGTAGGGCGCCCATCTGGGGGTGCGCAGTGCCTGGGCGAGGTCCTCGATTACCTCCCCGGGGGCGGTGAGGTAGGCGGTGAAGGCGGCGTCGGTAAGGTAGTCGCGTTCGGTGATCACCGGTGTGGTCCGGGGTTTGTGGTCGGCGGTGATCATCCGCCGGCCCGGGGGGCGTTCGGCGCCGACGGTGTGGAAGTCGGTCAGGACGTGGCCGCGCCGGTCGCGGCGCACCAGGAGCCCGGCCTGCTCCCAGTGCGGGGGGAGGGGCTGGGAGCGGCCGATGCCGCTTGCCGAGGCGAGCATCCCGAGGACCCCGGAGCGGGTGGGGTAGGGGTAGGTGTCGCGTTTGTTGAAGGTCGAGCGGACCCCCCACGACTGCAGGGGGCCCGCCAGCAGCATCACCAGGGTCTTCACTGCTGCTCTCCGGAGGAGGCGCGGGAGGCGGCGGACCGGGTGAGCTCGCCCATCGTCATCCGCTCTCCCAGGAGCGCCCGCTGTTCGCCCTGGGCCTGCCCGGTGAGGTCGGAGGTGTCCACGGTGGCGGCGTGGCCGTGCCACAGCCGGCCCTCGGTGCCGAAGAAGGATTCGACTCCGTCCAGGTGGCGGGCCAGGGCGTGCAGGCTGGCGGGCAGGTGGCCCTCGGTGGTGGCGCGGGCCGGGGTCTCGAAGGCCGCGGCGAGGCTGACCGGCCGGTCCGAGCGCAGGGAGACGTAGACCAGGGCGGGCGGGGTGTGGGGGGCGGTGGATGTCTTCTTGCCGCTAGGCACGGCCAGGGAGAAGGCGCGGATGAACAGCCCGGCCAGTTCGCCGGCCTGGTCGGCGGCCTCTTCACCGCCCAGGTGCTCACGCAGTTCGCGCAGGTCCAGAGTGGCGTAGCGGTAGAACACGCCGCTGCCGTACTCGGCGGTGCCCAGGTGGCCGCTTCCGCTGCTCTCCTTGCCGGTGAGCAGGTCGTCCACGGCGGTGAAGTAGTCGACCTCGAACTTGGCCTCGTGGGTGGTGAAGGCGTGGGCGACCTGGGAGGCGCCGTCGATGCGCCCTTCGGGCAGGGCGGCGATCATGCGCCCGAACAGGGCGAGTCCGGCGCCGGTGCACTGCTTGAGGATGCCGAGCAGCTCCTTGTGCCACTTCTTGTCCTTCTTCTTGTGGACGGTGGGCAGCGGGTCGCCTTCGGACAGGCCTTCTGCCGCGCGCTCGTAGTCGGGGCGGTGGGCCTCGGCCAGTTCGATGAGCCGGGGGAGGTCGCCGTCGTTGAGGTAGAGCAGGACGTTGGTGAGGAGCTGGGAGGCCTCCTCCTCTTCGGGGCTCTTGTCCGCGGCGGGCTTGGCCTTGGCGGGCTTGTCGGCGCCGGTGTCCTCGTCGTCCTTGCCGGTCTCTTCGTCGTCATCGAGCATGCTGAACAGGTCGCGCGCGGCGATTTGGGCGGCCATGTGCGGCCAGCCGCGCTCCTGCAGGGCGCGGGCGATGGTCTCGCCGTGGGCGCGGGAGCGGGTGCCGAAGTCCCACTGCCCGCCCTGGGTGATGTTCTGCAGCTCGGTGCGGGTGGCGCGCTTGTAGCACTGGCTGGAGACGCGCATGCGGGCGGCGCCGCCGTAGGAGACCTCCTTGGGGGCGCCCATGTCGTCGCGGTTGAGGTTGGCGAAGGGGACGGCCTGCAGGATGTGGACGTCGGCGAAGCGCGCTTCAGGCTTCATGGTCGGAGGCTCTGCTTTCTGCTGGGAGTGGGAGGAGGGACGCGGGGCGGCGGGGCGCGGTCAGGGGCGCCGGTGCCACACCGGGGTCGTCAGGTAGGAGGTCTGCCATTTGTGCGCGACCGCGTCGGCGTCGCGGGTGTGCCATTCGATGTCTGCGGCCATCTGCCCCCAGGCCGGCAGCCGGTGGTGGCCGCCGTCGAGGAAGGACAGGGTGGAGAACAGGTGGCGGGGCAGCCGGTCGGCGTCGGTGCGGCAGAGCTGGACCAGGCGCTTTTCCCGCGGGCTCATCTTGTCCGGCTTCGCGGTTCCGGGCAGGGCCTTGTGCTTGGGGTCCCCGCGGTCGGCCTCGGCCAGCGCCAGCCCCAGGTCCAGGCGGGGGTGCCGCCTCTCCCGCCCCTGCTCTTCAGAGTCGGTGCCGCCGGGGCTGCGGCGGTCGTAGGCCTTCCAGCGCTCCTCCAGGGTGGGGGCCTTGTGGAAGGCCGCCATGAGGCCGGCGGCCAGCAGCAGCGCCTGCTGCGTCCGCTCGCCCTCGGCCAGCTCGCCGTAGCGGGCGCCCTTGTCGTCCAGCCAGGCCAGCAGGTGGCGGCGCGCCTGGTAGGAGCGGGAGCCGTCTTTGCGCAGGGCGGTGCGCAGCTCCGAGCGCACGCCGCCGTAGTCCAGGAGCGGGCGCAGGTGGCCTATGAAGGCCCGCGCCATGTCCCAGCGCCGGGGGGTTTCGGGTTCAGTGGGCATCGTCGTTCTCCGGGGAGTCCGCGGGCAGGGGGTGGGGGCGGTTGTTGTGCACCGAGCGGCGCATCAGGTAGTCCTGGCGCGAGGGCGGGCGCACCGATCCGCCGGCGGTGGCGGTGCGGGTGACCTCGTCATAGACCTGCAGGCACAGCTCGCGTGCGGCCCGGCGGGATCCGCGCCGCAGGGCCTCGCTCTCGAAATCGGCGCCCTCGGCGGCCAGGCGGTCGTAGAAGAGGTCCTCGGCGCGCTCCCAGAACAGGCGGGCCCCGCGCGAGGGCCAGACGCGGTTGGTCTTCTCCTTGGGGTTGCTGCGGGTGCCGTCGCGCCAGGCGGCGCGCAGCCGCGCCTTGACCGTGGTGCACTCGGTGTCGATGAGGGCCAGCAGGCGGCGGGCGGCCGCAGCTGCGGCCAGGGTCTCTTCGGAGCCGTCTGTGAGCAGGCGGGCGAACTCCGGGGGCGCGGCCGAGGACCACCAGGCGTGGTCGGTGGTCATGGGGTCCTGCTGGAAGCCGACGGCGATGAGCCCGGCGGGACGGCCGCAGGCGCCGGTGTTGAGGCGTTCCTCCAGGAACCGCGGGGGGCGGTAGCGGCCGGCCCCCACGGTGCGCCCGGTCGCGCCGTCGGCGGTCTCGGGCAGTAGGGAGTCCAGGTCGCGCCAGAGGGCGCGGGAGGGGTCGGCGGTGCGCCGGGTGCCCTTGGTGCGCTCGTAGCTGATGAAGGGGTTCTCGGTCTTCAGGTCGGGCCAGGGTTTGCGGTAGGCCCAGGTCCGGTAGACGTCGCAGACCCCGTCCTGGCCGTCGCGGACCAGCAGGAAGGCGTGGGTGTGCACGCCGGTCAGCAGGGCGCACATCCCGCCCGGCGGGCTGGGCGGGGCATCGGGGTCGGGCAGCTCCTCCAGCTCCCAGGGGCACAGGTCGGGGCCGGGCCGGGCCGCGGGGTCGGGTACGGCCGGGCCGGGGGGCACCAGCGACAGCAGCAGCGAGTCGAACAGGTTCTCGCCGCGGGGGTAGTAGGTGATGGTGTTGCGCAGCATCCCGGCCTTGGCGCTGGAGGTCTTGGAGCCGCGGACTTCGCGGGGGGTGATCTGGCCGGCGGCGCCGTAGTACCACTGGGCGATGAGCCACCAGGCGGCCTCTCCGGCGCTGATGGCGCCCTGGTTGTCCTTGTGGTGGCGGGTCCACCAGGTGGCGCTGTTGACGCCGGTCGGCCGGCCCAGGACCAGTTTGTTGATGCCGCAGGTCACCGACTGCTCGGTGAGGCGGGGGTCCTGGAGGAAGGGGCGGGGGCCGAACAGGTCGAGGGCGCCCTCGGGCAGGGCGGCGAAATAGGTGCGCACCGGGCCGTCCGGGGCCTGCCCGCCGAGTCCCTCGGGGCGGGAGGCGAAGGTGCCGTGGGCCAGCCACAGGTCGCGGCGGCGGCGCCACTCCGCCGCGCCGTCCTGGCGGTCCAGGCCGGTGACGCGGTAGGCCAGGGCGGTCAGGATATGGCGCAGCCCGGCGTGGGCCGGCGGGTTGGGCGCCTCGATGTCGGCGATGTCGTGCGCGTTTTCCAGGAGCCAGGCCAGGCCTGTCTCCACCTGCTGCCCGGCGCGGGTGCGCACCCCGATCCAGGGGCGCTCGCGCAGGTCGAACGGGTCCATGTGTCTCGTCTCCTCAGCGGCCCGGGGCGCGCTCGGGCGCGGTGAACAGGCCGTAGTCGGTGCTGAAGGCCACCGTGCGGCGCGGGGCGCGCGCCCGGGGGAGGTGGCCGGGGGCGGCGTCCGCGCCGGGGATGACCGACGCCTCGACAGTGTCCCCGAAGGGTACGACAATGACTTCGGAGAGTAGCGGGTGGTCGGTGAACCAGCCGGGTGCGGTGCCGGCCACCGCCTCCTGCCAGGCCGGGGCGCGGCGCACCGGGATCGCGTGCCCGATGACGGTGCGCACCGCCTCCGCCGAGGGGGCCCGGTCCTCGCCGGGCGCCGCGGGCAGCGGGACCGATGCCCCCGGGTCGAGGTAGAGCCGGCCCTCCCGCTCCCAGACCGGCAGCAGCCGCACCGAGTCGGCGCCCAGCCGGGTCGACAGCACCTCCTCCACGTCGAGGTCGGCCTCGGTGAGGCGGTGCAGGTCGGCGCGGCCCAGGTTCGGGCCCGGGGAGGGGACGGCCGCCTGGTCGCCGCGCCCGGCGGCCACCCCCTCCTCGGCCCACCACGACATCAGGGCCTCCTCGAAGGCCTCATCGCCCTCACACCCCAGAAGATGCAGGCCGGGCTCGGCGGCCTCGACGAGCTCCTGGACACCGTGGGGGACCTCGACGGTGCGCCGCCACCGCCGGCCCTCCTCCTGGAGGGCCGCGCCCTCCAGCAGGGTGCGCCAGGTCTGCAGCAGGGCGGCGTGGGCATAGGGCGGCGCCTCGGCCGGTTCGCCGGTCTCCGGTTCCACGTCGGCCAGCACGTGCACGGCCCACTCCCGCCACGGGGCCGGCACCTGTTCGGGGGCCCGGTGGCGGTGGGCGCGCCCGGCGCGCTGCAGGATGAGCGAGAGCGGGGCGAGTTCGCTGACGGCGGTGTCGAAGTCCCAGTCCAGGGACTGCTCGGCCACCTGGGTCGCCACGACGATCGCCCTTTCGGGGCGCTGCGGCCGATCGGCGGGGTCGTCCTCGCCGCGCTTGCCGAAGAGCGCCTCCAGCCGGGCGGTGCGCTCGGCGCGCTGCTTTCCCTGCATGCGGGCGTGCAGCAGGTGCACCTCGCAGCCGGCCGGCGCCTCGGCGCGCAGCAGGGCGGTCAGGACCTGGGCCGAGGTCACGGTGTTGACGATGACCAGGGCGCACCCCTGGCCGCCGGGGCGCAGCAGGGGCTCCAGCAGCGGCATGCAGGCCCGGGCCAGGCCGCGGGCGCGGGCCACCGGGTCGAGCCTGCCGCCCCCGGAGGTGAAGGCGTGGGAGGCCAGTGCGAGCGGCGCCGGTTCGGAGTGCACCCGGGGGCTGGCCGCGGTGGCATCGGAGGCGGAGTCGTAGTGGACCCACCCGGGGTAGGGCAGCGCCGGCAGGTCGTCGTCCCGGGCGGGGGGCTCGGCCCGCCCGCCCCACACCGCGGCGCCCTTGCGGTAGGCCTGCAGGTAGTCCCGGGCGACCTTGGCCGGCAGGGTCGCCGACAGCAGCACCACCGGAACGCCGAAGGCCCCCAGCCAGGCCAGGACCGTGCGCAGCAGCACCCGCATGTACACGTCGTAGGCGTGGCACTCGTCGATGACGACGACCCTGCCCCACCCGCCGGCCATGCGGAAGGGCTGGAAGCGCGCGGGCAGGGCGGCAGCGAGCAGCTGGTCGACGGTGGCCACGACCACCGGGGCCTGCAGCCGGAGCAGCTTGTGGGTGCCGGCCTCGGAGAGCCTCAGCCCGCGCCCGGCCTCCTCGCCGTGCCGTTCCACGGCCAGGCGCCCCGGGGCCGCGGCCCGCAGGCGGGCCTCGTCGGTGGCCTTGAGCTCCTCCAGCAGCCGCGCGGCGTCCTCGGAGTAGGGGGCCATGGAGTGGAGGAGCTCCACCGCCGCCTGCCCGCCCAGGATGGGCCACAGGTCCTTCACCCAGCGGGCGAACTGGGCGTCGGTGGTGGCCATGGTGGGCAGGAACACCCCCACGCCCAGGTCGGCGCCCATGCGGCGCCGGAAGATCTGCAGGGCCTCTTGGGCGACCTCGGTCTTGCCGCCGCCGGTGCGGTCGGCGGCGATGAGGAGGCCGGGGCCGCTGACGTGCTCTTCGAGATCGGAGCAGACCGAGGACTGCACGCCCCGCGGGGCGAAGGCGTAGCGCTCCTCGAAGGGGAGGTCGGCCGTCTTCAGCGGGACCAGGCCCATGCGGCGCAGCTCGGCCCGGGCGTCCTCGACCCCTGAGGCCAGGAACGCCGCCGCGGTCTGAGGGGTCCACTCCTCGGGGAGGTGGCGGCGCCGGCGCCCTTCGATGTAGGGGGCCTGGGAGGCGATCCAGTCGGCGAAGGGCACCAGGGCGCAGGCGGCCACGGCCGCGGGCACGTTGCCGGCCCCGCCGGGGGCCAGGCGGGGCCGGCCCAGGGCCGACCAGACCAGCAGGGCGAGGTCGTGGCGGACCCCGGCCCAGTCGGCGGTGTGGTCGAGTGCCTTGGCCAGGGCCTCCCGGGCCGCGCCGCGGCTCATCGCGGAGGTGATCTTGCCGTGGTGGGCGCCGATGACCAGGCCGATGAACTGCCGGATCTCGGCGGCCTCGGCGTCGCCGGGGCCGTCCTCGGCGGATGCGAGCCGCAGCGGCCACTCCTCGAGCAGGGCGCTGGCCTGCCCGGGGGCGGTGTGGCCTCGCTCGCCGCCCCGCTCTGGCAGCGCGCCGGCCCACATGCACTCCCAGGAGGGCAGGTACCGGGCGGCGAATCCGGTGGTCGCCTTGCCGATGTCGTGCAGGGCGGCGAGAAGGGCCAGGCACAGGACGCCGTCCTCGCCCAGGCCTCGCAGCGCCTGCCGGGGCAGGAGCGGGGATTCCAGCCGGTCCAGGGCGATGATCAGCGATGCGGTGTCGATTAGGTGCGCGGGCAGTGGATAGGAGCCGCCGGGCAGGATCTCCGCGGACTTTCCATAGACCGCCCCGAGGCTGCGAGGGCGCAGTTCTGCCTTCGGTGGCCCTGTCGGAGCGGTGGGGCGGGGGAGACGGGAAAGCCGGCGGTGGGTCATGGGCTCTAGTCTGGGGATGTGACCGAGGTTCCTGGGGTGTTTTGGGGTGTTATGGCCGCTGCAGGCCAGTTTTCGGGAATCGCCTTCCCGGGAATCGATCATGGGGTAATGCACCCGGCAGACGATTATAAACTTTCAATAACGCCCCGCGTTGTTGCAGTTCGCGAAGGGTGCTCCCCGCGTCCGCGGGGGTGAGTCTGTGCGTGATACTGCGCGTGCCTGCCGGCGCACCGTGCTCCCCGCGTCCGCGGGGGTGAGTCCGCCCGCGGCGTCCTCGACCCCGGCCAGGCCGCCGTGCTCCCCGCGTCCGCGGGGGTGAGTCAGAGGGGTTGCGCAGCGGGCGGGACCAGTAGGGGTGCTCCCCGCGTCCGCGGGGGTGAGTCCTCGCGGGAGCTGTGGTTCGTCGTACTCACCGAGTGCTCCCCGCGTCCGCGGGGGTGAGTCCCCGTTGAGGCCCAGGATCGCGACCACAGCGGCGTGCTCCCCGCGTCCGCGGGGGTGAGTCGGCCGCCGCGGCGAGACCGGCCCGGATGGTCTGGTGCTCCCCGCGTCCGCGGGGGTGAGTCTCTGCCCTGCTCTCTATTGATGCAGGCCAGGGGGTGCTCCCCGCGTCCGCGGGGGTGAGTCCGGGAAAGGAGTCCGCGGCCGCTGCGGGGCCGTGTGCTCCCCGCGTCCGCGGGGGTGAGTCTGGCAGGAATGGAGAGCACCATGACCGAGCACGGTGCTCCCCGCGTCCGCGGGGGTGAGTCCAGCTCGGTCCGCACCACGGCCCTAGGCTGCATGTGCTCCCCGCGTCCGCGGGGGTGAGTCCACCTGAAGTGAGCCTGAAGTGAAAGCGCCCCTGTGCTCCCCGCGTCCGCGGGGGTGAGTCCGACGTCGCGCGGGCCGAGGTGGCCGAGGAGGTGTGCTCCCCGCGTCCGCGGGGGTGAGTCTCAGCGGCGCATCCCGATGACCGTCTCCCCGGGGGTGCTCCCCGCGTCCGCGGGGGTGAGTCGCAGCATCGAGATTTCGGACTTGTTCACTGGAGGTGCTCCCCGCGTCCGCGGGGGTGAGTCCTCGGTGATGTAGGGGCCCCACGCCTCCACGCCGTGCTCCCCGCGTCCGCGGGGGTGAGTCCGATCTCGCGGGTTTCCTCGGTGAGCTCGCTCCAGTGCTCCCCGCGTCCGCGGGGGTGAGTCCCCGCTGCAGGCAGCGCTGCTCGGCGAGATGGTGTGCTCCCCGCGTCCGCGGGGGTGAGTCCAGCCCGATCTTCAGCGGCTCGGCGATGCTCTTGTGCTCCCCGCGTCCGCGGGGGTGAGTCGGTCCCCGGCCTGCTGCTGCGGGTGCTGGAGGCGGTGCTCCCCGCGTCCGCGGGGGTGAGTCGGCGAGGGCGGTCCGGTGAGCCGCGAGGCCGAGGGTGCTCCCCGCGTCCGCGGGGGTGAGTCCGAGTAGCCCTCCCAGTCCACCACCGTCGGCACGTGCTCCCCGCGTCCGCGGGGGTGAGTCCGATCGATGACTTCGACTTCTCCCCCCGCCCCCGTGCTCCCCGCGTCCGCGGGGGTGAGTCGCCTCCACGACGCCTCTCATCTCACGCCCCCCTTGTGCTCCCCGCGTCCGCGGGGGTGAGTCGGCCGAGCGCCAGGCGGGGTACATGCCCGACCTGTGCTCCCCGCGTCCGCGGGGGGGTGAGTCCGCCATCACCAACCCCACCGGGTCCGGGATTTCGGTGGACTCTCACCAGCTCGCCGCCGGCGTCCTGGACGACATCGTCGCGCACTGCAGCATCGTCCGCGGCGCCGGCAGCAACGACATGCACATCCTCGGCGGGCTCGACGTCGAGATCTCCGACAACCGCCTTGTGGACATCACCGGGTACGGGGTGCAGGTCTCCAGCTCCGCCGACCATGTCACCGCCCACGGCAACCGCATCCGCGGCACCGGGTCAGCCGGGCTGAACATCACCACGAGCATCACGAACGTCAAGATCTACTCGAACGACGCCCGCGGCTCGACGATCGTCGTGCCGGCCGGGATCACCGGCCGCGACGTCACCGCGGACAACGTCCCGGCCCCGACATGAACGCGCGCCCCGCTCCTCCCTAGTGGAGGGGCGGGGCGCCTTGGTCGTGCCCGGGGGCTACTTCACGTCGGCCGTGATCGGGTCTCCCATGAACATGTTCTCCTCGAATGCGACCGACTTCGGGGTGAAGGAGCCCTTCGCGGTGATCGCGCCCGTGGCGTTCTCCCCCGGCGCCAGGGTGACCGTGTCGATCTGGTTCTCATCCATCCCGAGCCCGTCGGCGGTGTCGTGCTTGGTGCCGCCGTCGTCGGTGATGGAGAAGGACAGCGGGTTGATGTCGATGGGCTCGTCGCCGTTGTTGGTGACGGTCACCTGCACGCTGGTGTACTCCCCGTCGGCGAGGATGCTCGGCACGAACTCTGCGGCGGTCGCCTCCAGGACGACGGGGCCCTCCTCCGCCGGTTCCTCTTCCGCGGCGGCGTCCTCCGCCGGGGCCTCCTCGTCGCCCTTCTCCGGGGCCTTCTCCTCCTGGGAGGCCCCGGAGGACCCGGTGCCGCCGGCGTCGGGGTCGGAGGCGAGCAGGGCGCCGCAGCCGACGAGCACGACCAGGAGGATCACGGCCAGGCCGCCGCAGCCGAGGCAGCCGAACAGGATGCCCTTTGCAGTCTTGTCCACGGTGTTCCTTCATCAAGAGGGGGACAGGGGGAAGCCCTGGTGCAGCGGGAACACGCAAGGGAGGCGCGCGGTGTGTGCGCGTGGAGACGGGGCCGCCGGACTGTCGTGCTGTGGCGCGGGGACGGCCCCGATGAAGAAGTTATCGAACCGGTTCAGGGTGTTTAGGCGGTTTTCACGGAATGGCCCGATCCGGCCTGTATGGCAACCGAAACCCGGGCGGCGCGTCCCGCCAGGGAGCGGGACGCGCCTTGCGCGGCTAGCTCACGCACATGCAGTAGGCCGAGCACGCCTCGTTCGGGCACGCGGTGAAGGTGTCATCGTCATCGGCCTCGTGGCGGCCGGTGTAGGTGGTCTCGTCGTTCACGACTCCTCCATCTGTGAGGGGGGTTGATTGGTAGCCTGCGGCCCTGCCGAGACGAGGAGGCCCGCGCGCGTGAGGATGACCCCGCAGGACATGAAGCACGCCCTCGACGCCCTCGGCCTGGAGCCGGACGGCCCGGAGCGCTACGGCTTCGACCAGGTGACCGTGTCCGGCCCCGCCCGCACCGCCGACGGCCGGCCCGTGTGGGTGCGCGCCGCCGGGATCCCCGAGCCGCCGCTGTGGCCGCGCCCGGACGCGATCGGCGAGGCGTCCCGGACCCTGGCCGGCGCCGTGCGGATGCCGCGCGTGCTCGACACCTTCGACTGGGCCCGGTGGGACGAGCACTACGACCGGGAGGGCACCGCCCGCGCCTACGTGTTCGAGCGCGTCACCGAGGCCCCGGTGTCCGACACCCCGAACCTCACCACCGACCCGAACCTCTCGGAGTCGTGGTGGTCCGGCCTCCGCCAGGCGCACGACGCCATCGCCGCCGCCGACTGGGCCGGGCCCGCCCGCCCGAAGAGGCGCTTCCTCGTGAGGCTGCGGCGCGTGCTCGGGCCCGGCACCGACGCCGCACGAGTGCCGTGGGTGCCGCAGCACGGGGACTTCCACTGGGCGAACCTCCTCTCTGGTGACGCGCCGACCGTGGTCGACTGGGAGGGCTACAGCTACGCCCCCCGCGGCCTCGACGCCGCCTCGCTGCTCGTCTACTCCCTCACGCACCCGCCCACCGCCGCCAGGGTCCGCCAGGAGTACACCGACGTCCTCACCGGCGAGCACGGACGCCTGGTGCAGATCTACGCGTGCGTGTCGGTGATGACCGCGGTGCGGGCCGGGTACTACACCGACCTCGGGCCGGCCATCCGGGACCACATGGCCGCGCTCATCTCCTGACCGCGGGGCCGGGCAGCTTCAGTCCTTGTCGTCGGTCTCCTTCTTCTCCTTCTCGGCCTTCGCCTTTTCCAGCTCGCGCCGGACCTCCTTCAGGCCTTCTTTCGCTTCCGCCCTCTCGTCGGCGGGAGTCCGGACGCGACCTTCCTTGGTCCACCAGGGCATGCGGTGTCCTTTCTCTGCCAGAGGGTGTGGAGCCCGCCCCGGGCGGGGGAGTCAGCCCCGGGGCGGGCGGGTGGCCGGGCTCCTCGTCCCCCTCCGGCGGGTGCCGGCCGTGGTCGGCGCCGGGGCCTCCGGTCCCGGCGCGCGGTCGGTCTCTATGCGCGCGCCTGCTCGCCCCGTCCGCCACCCGGCCGGATCGGCGGGGCGGTGCGGCGGGCGGGGTGCTCTTCCGCTGCGGTTTTCCAGGTGGCGCCCACGACGGACTCGTGCACGTCGCTGTGGCCGGCGGGGCGGGCGCAGGAGTGCGGGTGGCCGGTCCAGGTCATCGCGACCCCGGCGGCCACCGCCTTCATCGACGGGGCCGCCCTGGAGGAGCAGACCGGCCGCCCGGTGCGCAGCCGGCACCGGGAACCCGGGCAGCCGCGCAGCCCGAAGGCGGACGCGATCGTGGTCGCACCCGCGTCGTTCAACACCGTCAACAAGCTCGCGGCCGGGATCGCCGACAACTACGCGATAGACGTGGTCGGGGAGTCGCTGGGCATCGGCGTGCCGGTGGTGGTGCTGCCGTTCGTGAACTCCGCCTACGCCGCCCGGGCCCCGTTCCGAGCCAGCGTGGAGTCGCTGCGCTCCGAAGGCGCGGAGGTCCTGCTGGGGCCGGGAGAGTTCGTCCCGCATGAGCCCAAGACCGACGCCGGGGCGGAGTTCCCGTGGGGCCTGGCGCTGGACCGGGCCGAAGCGGTGGCCCGGTAGGAACGCCGAGGCCCTCGCGCGGCGGAGCAGCCGGGTCGGTTCCCCGCCGCGCGAGGGCCGGCCCCTGCACCCCGGCGGTCACCGGCGTGACCGCGCCGGCCTGCGCGGCCATGGGGATGACCTTCCGGCGGTCGTGGTGACCGCCGTCCGCCTCGGCGGCCGCGCCGTCCGGGAGGAGGCCGGCCAGCGTCAGGGCCGCGGTCACCTGCCGCAGCACTCGGCGGCCGGTCCGGTCCGAGCAGCCGGTCATCGCGGCCACGCCGGCGCCGGTGGCCACGGCCCCGGTGGCCACGGCCGCGGCCACCCGCCGGTCACGGGCGGACAGGCCCGGCAGGGCGGACACCGCTGCGGCCAGCTCCTCACCGGACAGGGCCGGATCAGGGCGCTGCTCGGAGAAGGCCGTGGGCACCCGGACGCGGACAGCGCCAGCCGGGGCGACCGTTCGACGGGGCCGCCGGACACTCACCACGACCGCCTCGACTGGCACCGCGCGGCCGCAGATGACCGGCCGGACCGGGGCGGCCACCGGGCGGTCGTCCTCCTGGCCGCCGTCGGCCGCACGCTTGGCTGCACTGTCCGCTCCCCGGACACGGGCCATGGCCGCGGCCACCGGGACGGCGGCCGGGCTGCAGATCGTCCGCCGCCCGGCGGTCGGGGTGGCCGAGGTCTGGGCGATGCGCAGCGCGGCCATCGCGAGGAGGTACGCCGGCTCGGCGACGAGCGGCACCCAGATCGCAACGGCCACACCCTGCCACCCGTAGGCCAGGCCGTGGTGCTCCCCGTGTCCGCGGACGCGAGTCCGAGAGTGGCCGAATCGAGCCGCCGCGCATCACGTGCTCCCCGCGTCCGCGGGGATGAATCCGTCGCTGGGCTGGCCTGAAGAGCACGGAGTGGGTCCGGTAGGCGCCGGTGGGTCGGCCTGCAGTGCCCGAGGTCATTCTCCGTAGAGGGTCGGCAGGTCGATGAGACAGGACGTCGCCGCGGCGGTCGGCCAGCTCGACCAGATCCGGATAGAAACCGTGCAGCGAGTACAGGGCGAGGACCGTGCCGGAGGTGTCGTGGCCCTGGCCGGCGAGCAGGGAGCGGATGTGCTCCAGGCGCTCCAGGTCTCCGGTCCCCCGGCGGGCGGCGGTCGCCTTGGCCTCGCCCAGGAACGCGATCCTCGCTCGGGGGGACTGCGGGCGCTGGCCGGCGGCCAGGGCGATGACGTCGACCTCGTGCCTGGTCCGGGCAGCGGGGTCGGCCACCTCGGTGGTGCCGACCGGGCCGGGCAGCCCGCCGGGCATCAGGGTGTGGGCGTAGCGGCGAGTGAAGTCGCGGGCCAGGTCCTCAAAATGCGGGCCCAGGATCTTGGAGTTGAAGGTCGGGGCGGCCTGCCGCCACATCTGATCGGCGAATCCCTGGTCCACCGCGGCGGCATGGGGCAGCGTGATCAGCTGGTTGAAGCGGATGACGGGGTGCCGGGAGCGCAGGATGTCCTGCTCGCGCCGGATGTAGCCGGTCGACTCCAGCACGTCCAGCGGGTGGGCCACGGCGTTGCGCGGGCGCTCCAGCGCCGCACCGACCTTACTGGGGGTGGTCGCGCCCTGGGCGATGGCGGTGAGGATGTCGTAGTACAGCGTATGGCGGGTGATCCGGGGATCTTCGCACAGCAGGTACTCGGTCTCGGTCCGCGAGTACACCGCCCGGCCCGGATGGAGCAGTGTCCGGGTGAGCCAGGAGTCGAAGCCCTCATCAGGATGCGGGCGCGAGGCCACCGGCCGGTAGCCGGGGCCCCCGCCCAGGACCGCATGCACCTTCAACGCGGTCAACGGGTCGGCGATGCGCCAGAAGGCCCGGCTGTCGCGGTAGTCGAAGGGCCCCAGGCGCAGGTCGACCACGGCGCGGCCGCGCAGCGGCTTGGTGCCTGAGAGCAGCTCGTGCATGACGCTCATCGCTGAACCGCACAGGATCAGCCGCGGGCCCGGCCCGGCGCCAGGCCGGGCCCCGCGCTGGCGCTCGTCGTAGAGCTGCTGGAGCAGTCCCGGGATCTCGGGGGAGTGCTGGAGCAGGTAGGGCAGGTCGTCGACCACCAGGAGCGGGCGGGGGGAGCGGGCTGTCACTTACAGGGCGTTGCTCAGGACGTCGCGCCAGTCGGCCAGGCGCAGGGTTCCCGGGCTCAGGCCGGTGTGGGCGGCGAGCGCGTCGCTGAGGCGCTGGATCGCCGGCAGGCGCCCCTCTTCTCGGACCGCGGTGACATAAAGGCCGCCGACCTGCTCGGACAGGGCCTGCAGGAGGTAGGACTTGCCGTAGCGCCGGCGTCCGGACACGGCGCCCAGCCGCATTTGGGGGGCGGGGTCGGCCAGGAAGTCCGCGAGCAGGGCCCATTCGCGGTCCCGCTCGACCAGGTCGCTCGGCTTGGGCAGGGGGTTCTCCTGCAGCGGACCTCCACACGCGGACTTCGGCGGATCCCGTTCGAATCCACTTCGGCGGGATCGAGCCTATCGGGCTTGCTCCCATACGGCGCACACGCAGGCTGGGCCGACTCGCCGCTCTCTTGCTGTCTCAACCCGTGCACACCGCGGTATCGCGAAGGCACCGGCTCTTCTCCGAAGACCTCGGCCGGGTGGCCCGGTGAGGGCGGGATCCGTGAGGGCACACCGGATCTGGGAGGCCCTCGTCCTGAGAGCACGGAGAACGGCCCCTGCGGGTCCGAGGGGCATGGCCGGCCGCCGTCTCCGGCCCCGATCAGGCCACCGCCTTGGGCTGCGGGAGGTGGAAGGCGGGCGGCGCGGCAGACCGCCCGCCGACTGCAGGAACGGGTCGGGATCCGGACGGCCGCCCCCGCGAAAGAGTCCCGTTCGCTTCGGGGCGTCCCCGGACGACCTCGACCCGTGGTCCCGCCGGGGCGAATCCAGGTGGATCTGCCTCCAGGCATCCGCGGGGCTCACCCCGGCGGTTCCCCGACGCGCAGGCGCAGCGCCTCCTCCACGGCCCGCCTCCCTTCCGGGGTCTTGGCCGGGGCCGTTCCGCGCTGCTCGGCGCACTCGGCGAGCTGTTGCACCGCCAGGTTGAGGATGGAGGCCATGGAGCTCATCTGCGACACCGAGAGCACATCCTCGGCACCGAACCGCTCCAGTTCGTCGAGCCATTCGTCGGCCTCTTCATCGGTCTCCAGGTCGGGGCGGGCGGCGATCAGGCGCCGGGCGGCTTCCAGCACCCGGTGGTGCCTGGCCCGAGCTTTGGCGGCCTCGAGGTCCAGGCGCCGGCGGGTCTCGGCCTGATCGGCCTCGATCCTGCGCCCGATGTCGGGGCTGCGCCTGCGCCGGGGGTCCTCCACCGCGGCCCGCAGACGCTGGTAGTAGTTGGCCACTCCGCCCTTGCTCTGGATGCCCAGGACCTCTCCCAGCGCTTTGAGGGGCACTTTCTCCTGGGTGTTTCCTTCGGGGCGGGCCTGGCGGAAGAGCGCGAGTTCTTCTTCTTCGAGGAGCCTGCGGAGCAGGCGGATCGCCTGCAGGCGGAGCAGGACCTGTTCGTTGCGGATGCGGCCGTTGGAGGAGGCGGGCAGCTGTGTCCGGTCGCGCCGGGCCTGAGTGAGCACGCCGAGGATGTCCTCGTCGTCCGGCCAGTGCTCCATCCTCTCCTGACCTGCTGTTTCGTGGAGTTCACGCAAGGCTTTGGACAGGCGCCGCAACTCTCGGGAAAGGGCCGGGTCGACTCTGTTGGCCATCGGGCTTCGGGGCCCTTCGATCGGGGGTTTCCAATTTGGAAACCAGGCTAGGGGGTGTCTCCCGCGGCGCGCGGGAACACCCCCTGGAGATCGGTGGGGAGGCTGGCGTCTTCACGCTCATGCCCTAACGGAGAGGATGCGCCTTTCAGGGCACCGCCGGCTCCGGCCGAGGCCCGGGGCGGCCGTCTCCGTCGGCAAGCTCCCCGGCTGCCTTTCCCGAGCGAAGCAGAACCTGCCTGCGGGCCGCTGAAGACGAACAGGGGGCACACCGGCGCCCACTCCGGCCAATCACCGGGGGCGGTATCCGGCCCAGCGGGACCTCGGCCCGGACCGCCCCTGGAGGCCGCCCGGGCTCCTTCCGGGGGGCGGCGCGAGCTGCAGGCTGCCGCGCGAGATCGTGGAACTCCTCGGCGACCTCGGCAGTCACGGGCTCCTTGCCTTCTTTCATGGGGGTTCGTTGCTGACCGTCTGGCAGGGTCGGGGGGATCCCGGGAGCGCCGGGTATGGCTTTCACGGGCTTGCCGCAGGTGAGGCTCTGGAGGATTGACCCCCCGGCGCTCCGCGACGGCCCGACCGCTGATTGGGATGCGCGAAGCAATCGCTGTGCAAGGAGACGACGGCGCGGTCGTCCTCCAGGTAGGCGGGGGTCTTGGCCTTGGAGGCCTGCAGGCCGCTGTCACGCACCGGGCGATGCGGCCCGAGCCACACAGCCCGACCTTGGCGGTGAAGACGACTGCCTGAGCGAGCGCACGGCGGTCTCCAGCACCAGCGGCCGGTAGACCTCGTAGAGGCGGTGGTTGCCGGTCCCGGCGAAGCGGCAACACCACCCGCCGCCACCGCTGCAATGCAGGCGTTCGGCAGGTCACCGCATGGGTGAGCGATGCCTCTGCCTTCGGCTGACTGGACGCCTCCATCCCATGACGTGGGGAAATAAGAGCGAGAATGCAGCACACTCCGGACTCACCCCCGCGGACGCGGGGAGCACTCCACGGACACGCTCTGGACGCCCGGCTGCGTGGACTCACCCCCGCGGACGCGGGGAGCACGCCGGCGCACGCGTTTCCCCAGGTCAGAGCCTGGACTCACCCCCGCGGACGCGGGGAGCACCCGGTGGCCGTCTGCCACTCCCGGCGCACCAGGGACTCACCCCCGCGGACGCGGGGAGCACGGACGGTCTTTAATGACTTTCAGGATCACTCCAGACTCACCCCCGCGGACGCGGGGAGCACCCGGTCCCCATGGCAGCGAGCTTGGTCGCGTCCGACTCACCCCCGCGGACGCGGGGAGCACCAGCCGCACAGCGGCTGCGATCTCCTCGGCCGGGGACTCACCCCCGCGGACGCGGGGAGCACCCCTCGGGGGGCCCGGAGGAGCCCCCGATGGGGGACTCACCCCCGCGGACGCGGGGAGCACCTGCTGACGGTGCGGATGCCGTCCAACACGCTGGACTCACCCCCGCGGACGCGGGGAGCACTGACATCCGGCCGAGGAGCTGTGTGAAGAACTGGACTCACCCCCGCGGACGCGGGGAGCACCACCGCCCCTCCAGCGGGGCGCCGGGCTCGATGGACTCACCCCCGCGGACGCGGGGAGCACCTCGGCGGCCAGCGCCGAGCGCCACAGCTCCAGGACTCACCCCCGCGGACGCGGGGAGCACCCTTCGCCACCTGCAGCAACGCAGCGCGTTACCAAAAGTTGATAATTGCTGTGCGCTAGCAAACGCAACACCCCGACCTCCAGCTCAGGCCACACTGAGCTTCTTGCGCCGACGCGGGGGCCGGACGTCATGGTCGGGCATCGGCACCGGGGGCACCTCGGCGGGGACCGAATCCAGCGCCTCCTGCCACTCCTCGGTAGTGCCTTTGAAAGCCACGTTGGGGTTTATCTGCCACAGGTCAGCAGACACCTTCCACAGCAGCCCCAGTTCCTGCAGCCGGGACAGTGCGGGGGAGATGTTGGTCGGGGCGGTGTTGAGCCGCAGGGCTATGTCGGCACGAGACAGCGGCACCCTGCCCCCGTCCTCCATCCGGCCCAGCATCGTGTTCCACACGTCGTGCTCGGTGGTGGTAAGCCTGTACAGCGGAAGCACCCAGGCCAGCGCCTGCGACTGGTAGAAGATCGCGTTGCCCTCGGGGACATAGGTCATTTCCCGGCCTCCTTGAGCTTCCTCCTGCGCCGCGGCGGCCTGGTGCCCTGCTCTGGAAGGTCCAGTTCCGGCACCTCCGGCGGTATCTGCTGGATCGCTTCGGCCTGCTCCGAGGAGCGGCCGTAGAAGGCCACCCGCGGATTGATCCGGTATATCCCGCGCCCCGGCCTCCAGATAAGACCGTACCCGGCCAGCCGGCGGAGAGCCTCCCCGACCTCCTTTCGGCCGATTCCGAACTCTTTGGCGATCTTTTCCTGGGTGGCCCGGATGATGCCGCCCCGCTCCTGGGTGCCCAGGAGGTGGTGGAAGACGTCGTATTCGGTGGCGGTCAGCCCCAGGTGCGGAAGCTTCGCCGAGAGCTCGCGGGAGGCCTGGTAGTAGCTGCGGCCGATGAAGTCGTATTCGGTCCGCCTGCCTTGGACGACCAGGCTCTGGCCGGGGCTGAGGCGGATGGGCTGCACGCGCGGCTCCTCCGCGCTGACAGGCGCGGGGCTGCTCTGGCCCTCTACCGCCTGCTTGGTCAGGCGCAGCCTGCGCACCGGTTCCGACACGTCATCCCCACTAGTTCGCCATCGTCCTCTGGGATCGCTCCGGTGCAACGCCGCCGGCGCCGACCCCCTGCAGAACCCAACGGTATGCTAATCCATACCTTTCGGGGGGTTACAACCCGCGTTTCTTGCTCCCGGGCGTGTCGGAAAGAAGAGGCCCTGCCTCGCCGCCGACCGGAAGAGCAGGGCCGACCCCGAACCGGCCCGCATCATCGCAGGTGGATCCTGGCTTCTCTGCCTGGTAGGCCTGCTTGGACGCCTCGCCCGCAGCTCCCGGAGGCCGACCCCAGACAATCTGCGGTGGGACGGGGCCCTGGAACCGCCGGAGCCGATGGGCAGAGTCGCCGAGTCTTCGGCCCGCAGGATCGAACGCCGACCTCTGCCCTGCGGCCGCCTGCGACCGCATCCGGCCACAAGCCGAGCACTTTCGGTAGGACGCTCCGCTGCCCCCGGACGGATGCAGTGCACCGAAGCCCGAAGCCATCCGCCCGGTGGCGGAAGGAGGAGGGGTTCCGACCACAATCCGGTCCGGTCTTACCGTCACCCTGAGCCGGCGAATCATGCGGCTGGACGGCCCAATGCGCCCAGCAGAGCTTCAGTAGCTATGGACTGCCCCGCAGACTCTGGATTCAGTCGGCCTGCAGTCGATGACCACGGCCATCCCGCCGTCGCGACGCGCGAAGCAGTCCGGCGCGTGCGAGGACGGCCGCCCGTTCGCCGCCGACCAGAACAGCCAGAACGGCTGCGAGGAGGTCCCCACCACCGCCGGCACGGCCCCGCCTGGCGGCCACCCCGTTCCTGGACACCGTGCGCCTGGCCCGCCGCGCCCACCCCGAGCCGGCCTCCCACGCCCTGGACGCGCTCTTGGGGCACCTGCGCATCCCCGTCCCCGCCGCAGGCCGCCGCGCAGGTCTTCCAGCGCCTGCTGGAACACGGAACACGGCAAGACCCCTGGACCGACCCCCACCACTTGGAGGCCGCAGGACGCTATGACCCCAGACCCGCGCCGCCGACCGAAACGGGACAGGAGAGCCTGTTCTGGACAGCCCCGCAGGCCCGAACCCCGGCCGTTCCGGGGACAGGGCGCGGCTGGAGCGGCTGGACGCCTCAGATCAAGCCCCGCAGGGTGCCCGAGAGGAGGGTGCCGTCCAGGAATTCCTCTGGGGGCCGCACCAGGTCTCGATGTCCGCCGCATGCAGGCGCACCATGCCGTGAGGACCCAGGCGGCCGGGAAGGAGTTCTGCGGTGGCGGCCCGGTGCTGTGGGGCGAATTGGCCGCACCCTTTCGACCTGCGATGCTGCACTACTGGTGGTCCGCTGCAGAACGGCCCTCATCCAGGACTGGGAAGGGGGCTGTGAGCGGCGGCTTTGCTTTCGGTCGCTGATCGTCCCCAGAGGGATCGCAACGTGATCCGGGGCGGCCCACGAGGCATTCCACACCCGATCCCCGCCCACACCGGAGCAGCGCAGATCGGCGGTCTGGACCCTGTGGAGATTCTCGGCGGGCGGCTGCACCCTGCCGATTTCTCACCCGCCCGCGGTCACTCTTGGTACAGAAAAGCACACGGCCGGAAACGGCCATTCGCGTTCCCGCTGGCCAGGAGCGTGCCCGACAGTCACTGGGCCCGGCTTGGGCCCCTGGACCCAAGCCCCGGAAGCGGACCATCCGTAGCCTTACCGGAACTTTCCGCACACCCCCTTGATGTCCCGCCCGAACCCCGCCTTTCTCCCAGGAGGCTCTTCGCCCGTGCGCCGCCCGCTTCCCGTCCCTCTCAAGGCCACCCGCGTCCTGCTTTTCGTCTTCGCCGCCGCCGTCGCGCTGCAGATCATCGGCGGACTGATCATCGGCGGAATCACCCCCGAGGTCCTCGCCCTCCTGGTCTGGGTGGCCCTCCCCGGAGCCATCGCCCTGGCCCTGGCCCTGCGCCTGCCCAGCGGCCGCCGCCCCTTGCTGATCGCGATCGCGGTGTTCCTGTCGCTCCTCCTGCTGATGGCGCTGGGCAGGATCGGCGCCGGGGAACCCCAGGGGCTGATCAACCTTCTGCTGCCCACCGCGATGCTCGTCCTCGTGTTCCGCCGCTCCTCCCGGACCTTCCTGGCCTCCTGACCCCGCCCCTCTCCCCCCAGGTGCCTTGGTGCTAAACCGAATCCGCAACCCCGAACGCGGCGCGAGCATGATCGAATACGCCGCCATCGTCCTGCTCATCGCCGCGATCCTCAGCGTCGTCATGGACCTGCGGATGGCCGACCGCATCGCCGCCCTGCTCCAGCACTCCATGGACAGCGTCGCCGGCCCCCAGGCCGACGGGGACGAGGACGGTTCCCCGCCACCGCTCGCCGGCGGCGCAGCCGACACGGATACCGGTACCGGCTCCCAAACCGGAACCGAGGGGACCGGTGCCCCCGGAGCCTTCCCGGAGGAAGCCACGGACCCCGAAGACGAGGCCGCCGGTGCCGAGAACGCCCTGTGGGAGGGCGATTCGCCGGTCTATGGCAGTGTCTTCGGCGGCACCCCGCCCGATGGCGGGCTGCACTTGGCCCCCGGCGAGGACGGCATGCCCGAACCCGTCGGGGAGATCAATCCCGACGACCCGGTGGTCGAGCGCTTCCTCGACGCGCTGCTCACCGCCGCCGCCGGGGACATGGCCGGGGCCGTCCAAGGGCTGTGGGCGCTGGTCACCGACGCACCGCAGGCCATCGCGGGCTTCGCGCAGGCGGTCATGGAGGACCCCTGGGGGCTCCTGGTCAGCAAGGAGTTCCGGCAGGCCTTCTCGGAAGGGGACTGGGCCCTGGTCCTGGGCTATGGGCTGTGGGAGTTCGGATCGCTGCTGTCCCTGGGGGCCGGGATCGTCATCAAGATGATCAAGACCCTCGGCAAGATCCCCGACGGCGGCAAGCTCCCCGGCACCCCGGACACCCCGCCGGACAAGGGGGGCGGCTCCGACCAGAACGGCGAAGGCGGCAAAGGCAAAGACGGGGAGTCCGAGGAAGGGGACAAGGACGGCATCACGTGTGCCTCCAACAGCTTCCTGCCGGGCACCCCCGTGCTGCTCGCCGACGGCAGCACCGCCCCCATCGAGGACATCACGGCCGACGACGAGGTCTGGGCCTTCGACCCCCTCACCGGAGAAGAAGGGCCTCGCGAGGTCACCGCCACCATCGCCGGCGACGGCCCCAAGGCCCTCGTCGACATCACCACCGACGACGGTTCAGGCAACACCGGAACCGTCACCGCCACCGACGAGCACCCCTTCTGGGCCCCCGAACCCGCCCGATGGGTCGACGCCATCGACCTGCAACCGGGCACCTGGCTGCGCACCTCCGCCGGCACCTGGACCCAGGTCACCGCGACCGAGGTGCACAGGGCGGACGACCAGCAGGTCCACAACCTCACCGTCGACGACCTCAGCACCTACTACGCTTCCACCGGCAGCGTCTCACTCCTCACTCATAATGACAGCTCAGATTGCAGCGATCTTGGCGAGGATTGGGAACCAAGGGACCCAGGGGAGATCTGTGGAAGCTCTGGATGCGAAGATGTCGCACGTGACATCCAAAGCAGGATCGGGGGCACCCGCTACAGGATTCAGGACTCCTTGGGCGCCCCATTTCTCGGACAATACCGAGGCGAGGACACTGGATGGGGCCACCACGATGTCGTCATCAAGGACGGGCGCGTTTACGATGCATTCAGCAGCAGACACGGCGTCCCCATAGAAGAATACCGAAATCTATGGCAATACGGAGATGACCTCGAATTCACTGAATTGAAAGACTAGTAGCACCATGGACTACATAAACCTCTTCCGCGACGCACAAAAACGCCCTAATGCCTATGGAATTTCCGGAAACTACTCAGAGATGGTCGCATTCATCATGGGGTGTGACGCAGGAAACGAATGGGGCCTCCTGGCCGGCTTCCCCCACTGGTTGGCGCTCAGATACGGCTTGGAGGCGAACCTGTCCTGGCCCGCAATGATTGAAAGAATATCCACTCAAACCCCGAAAGGCGAATCCCTCTCTCGGGACGACGACCACAAAATATCCACGCTCTTCCAGCATGTGGAGTCTTTTCTGGAAGAAAGGACGGGCCCCCACTTCACTGCGACCACCATCACGAACTACGTGGAGGCGAAACTGAGGGCTCGAACACAGGATCCGAGCTGACCCCTTTGCAATCCAAGTCCGATCTACAACCCACCCCGGGAATCCTTGCAATCCGAATAATGGATCCCACTGCCACCGGAAAATGTGCATACCCTGATGGATATGTGGTCTACGTGAGCAAAGGGAGGCAAACAGTCAATCCTGCAACCGGAAAAACGACCAGCAAAGCCGATCCCTCCAGCCGCGCAGAACGCGAGGGACATCGCGCGCTACATGAATGAGAACGGGGACCGCTGACACCGTGCCGGATCACCACGACGACATCCGCGCCGGGGCCGAGCGCACGCTTCAAGATGCCTATCTGCTGCCATTGGCCGAGATCGTCGATTCCGAGAAGACCGTGCAAGCCCCGCCTGCCACAACCTCCTGGCTCATCCCGGACAGGGATCGTGCTGTACTCGACCTCTGGGGACTTCCCGCACGAATCAAGGCCGGCTTCTTCGAGAACACGCCTCAACAGGCCCTGGATCCCGCCCTGTCAAGGTATGGAAGCGGCTTCTACCTCCTGGGACGGTTGAATCACCTGTGCATCGGAGCCGAAATCGGCACCGGGGCGGTCTACGTTCTCTCCGAGGAACCCGCTTCCTCCAATTCCTTGCTCAACTCCTCGATCGAGCACTACGTTGAATGCAGTTGGCGCTGGTGCGCGGCACTTCCCGTTCTGATCCAACTGGTCGATTGGGCCTGGGAGCCCGACCAGCTCGATTTCTACGACGAGAGGCGGGCCGAAGTCGGTCGGAATATCGCAGCCATCGACCCCGAGGCCGCCTCCGGCAAGGGCGCCCTTTGGCAGGAACTCACCGACGTCTGACCATGACCAGCCCTCAAAGCCGATCCCTGCAACCACATTGAACTCTCATGTTTTCGATAGAAAACCTCATCAGGGAAAGAAGTTTCTCGCCGCCCTCCAGGCCACTTGAAATGGACCCCTTAAGAGAAAACAATGCACTGCAGGAAGCCCAGTTGCTCGACTCTCGAGTATGCCCGCTGACGTCCGTCGCAGCACTCCTCTTCGAGATGCGCACCGCTTTGCAGTTTAAAGATGGAAACGCCGCGCTGCTTGTGGTGCGGAACCTGCACTCATTCAACTGGACTTCATCCTCAATGGAAACGCCCTTCGTCGCACTGACGGCGGTCTCCAGTATCCCTGAGTGCGAAGACAACTTATTCCACATGAGACTTGGATTTTACCTGGAAGCACAGCTTGCCAGTGCAGGCAATCTGACAGAATTTTACCTTCTCGACGTAGAAGAAATAAGCGAAGCGCCACCCGACTATTTAGATGCGGATCAAGATGGCATTTATCGAGAATTGCCGTCGTGGTCTTCCGTGTGCAACCTGCTTCAGATTTCGAGCTTGAACTGAGGTAGTGCGGTCGATAATCCGGCCGCCAGGACACATGTGGGGTCCGTGACCTACTTTCCTTATCGTCCGACCACGCAGAGAGGATCTCAGGGACCCTCTTCCGCTTCACTGCCCTTCCATCCGATAGTCGGCCTGCACCCAGTCGAAAGACCCCTGACCTGCATTCACCGCCAAGGCCGCCAGTACTATTTTTTCAAAAAAGGAGAGGCTGGGGCGCGGATGCGCACAGACCTCACACCCGTCAGAGATGAACGTCATTCGAGGAGCTACTGAAAAAGGAGGTCGATACGGCAGGCAAAATCCTCTGCAGCCCTCCGCCGCAAGGATGGTAGCAGCCTTCTGGCGGGCGCTCTTCAATCTGGATCAGCGGCAGCGGAAAACCCGTCTGGCAGCTCGCTCTCGATATTTTGATCCCTGGATGGGCAGAGCAATAAGCGGCTCGTGAAGCGCAAAGAAATGGAGTGGGAGGCGCTCGAGGAATGAGAGATCAGAGAAAGGCGTTTCTAAGGGATTTTTCGTTGAAGTCCCAGAGAGTTGAGGCGGGGAACCCGATATCCTTTGATCGACCCCGTCCTCTCTTTTCGTGGGGCACTCTCCCAGGTGGCGATCAATGGAGATGCGCACGTCGGATCATTGGGCGTAGGCCCTTGACATGAGATTCACGGCCTCTGCTTTCTGGGGCCCCCGCAGGCATCCGGCGAGCGAGTATGCCGACTCCCTCTCTTCGTGCCTGAGCGCCCTGAAAGAGATATCATCCGACCTGTCAGGCTGGCGGAGCCTCGGCCCCTCCGAAGAGGAAGCACAGGCAAACCGGCCAATAAATACAGACTCTGCCAGCATTCTTTCCTTCATGGAGCAGGGAAAAGAGCTCGATGAATCTGCGCTCACGGGCGTGCGCCTCGAGTTTTGGAACGGAAAAGAAAGTGCATCGAGCTTTAGCATGAATTGCGGGATCACAGGCGGCGAGAGCCGCCTAAAAAATAATTTCCTTCTCAGACTCCCCGACACCGAAGAAATAGAAGGGGGCCTCTATTCGGAAAACAGATCAACCGCCATCTCTGCGGCGATTATTCGCCAATTCAGCCCGGACTGGTTCACTTTCTCCACCAAAGAATTTCGAAAGATGCAGGACAGGAAGGTCTCAGCCCCTTACGTTGGATGGCTAACTTACTTCTCCCATCTTCCTGAAACAAAAAAGCCGACAGCCCCAGAAGTTGACATAATCGATTTCCATGAAGGCGTGCTGATGAAAGCAGCCCCTTCGCCAAAAGACACGACCACAGAAGACGTGGCTCGCGCCTGCAAGGCGGTCGGCATCCCGCTGAAGTGCTAGACCGGCGCCCTGCGCTCCTTTGCGGGGAAATTTCCATGTATACGGCGTCTGCTGGTTCGGCCGGACCGGTCGACGGGGCGAGAGCCCGGCCGGCTCGGCTTCTGCGATGAGAAGCGGTCCGAGGCCGGCCGGTCCCTCGGAGCCGTCGGCCCCGAGGCCGCCTCTGCAGAGAGCACACTCTGGCAGGAGCCCATCGAAGATGTTCGACCGCGCCCAGGCCCCGATCGGTCGGTGACCATGAACCTGCCCCTTGAAGAGCAGAGCATCATCCGGGTCTGCTTCGACTCCGCCGTCACGATCCTGACCGGCGGAGGCCATCAGGTTTCACTTGAAGCGGAGATAGAGCTCCTGACCCCCGGGAACGGGGCGGTCGTCCTCGAACCGGACTCCCCAGGGCCTGCCGCGCTCCACATCATCCGGCTGGTCGGGGACACGATGAGCACCGCGAGGACAGAAGGCGACGGCTCCCTGCGCATCGTCTTCGAGAGCGGCGTCGAATTGACCGCTCCCCCTGACACTCACTACGAGTCCTGGAGCGTCGTCGGCCCCTCCGGCGGGCGCGCGGTCTGCATGCCCGGAGGGGAGATCGCGGTGTGGGACGGCCTGTGAGGCCTGATCGCCCGGGTGAAGGCCGCCGGCCCGCCAGGGCGGCCTGCTCCTCTCCGCCGGCCGCATTGAGAAGGCCCGAAGGCTCACCCGGGACCGGCAGAGAGGGAAACCTCCGGGGCAGGGCCGCGCCTCGACACCGCGCCGGGGCCGAAGGGCGTTCTCCGGCCCGGACGGCCCCCGGGGGCCTCAGCAGTGGGAGGGCCGGCCGGTCCTCAGCGATCGTGCGCCCTTCCTCGGTCTGAGGGCGGCGATGCGCCTGGCCGTCCGGTGGTCGGGGGCCCCTCCGGGGGAGCGGGGGTAGGGCGCTTTCCTCCGGGCGGGGAGGCCGCGGGGGGCCCTCAGGCGCTCGAGTTCGCTGCACCAGGCCGCGTAGGCCGCGCGCTCTGCCCGGTAGTGGCGCATGCGGCGGGCCCGGGTGCCGGCCGTTCCCAGCCTGCGTGCGGCCTGGTCCCTGCGGGCGGGTGCCGGGGTCGTGAGCCGGGGGAGGCCCTTCCGGATCTCCGCGAGGTCGCAGGAGAGGAGTCTCAGCAGGTGGCGGGCGGTCGTCTTGGCGGTGTAGCCGCTTTCCCCCACCGTATCTACACCGTAAAGGCTATGTTTTTGAGGGGTCTTTCCCAGTTCCCAGGCGGTCGCTTCCACATGCCGTCCCAGCCCTGAGGAGCCAAGAGGGGAGCGTTCGCACCAGACGTCGTGGGCCGCGTGGTCCAGGCGGGCCCGGATTGCGGCGAGCAGGGCCTGGCGGGTCGGGGAGGGAGCGGGACCGCGCTGCGCTGGGATCGCTTGTGTGCCACCCCGGGGCCCTGAAGGGAAGCGTATCGCCTGGGCCCCCCAAGCGGAGGGGGAACGCAGGCGGTAGGCGTTGGCGGTGCGCCCCTCACCCTTCTTCTCCAGCACGAGCCTGCCGTCCAGGATCAGGCGGCGCAGTGCGCGGGAGGCGGTGGAGGGGGTCATCCCGCAGGCATCGGCCAGGCGCCGGCAGTCCACCTCGACCACTTCGCTCAGGGCCTCCAGGGCCATGGCCCCCACGAACAGCAGGGCCTTGCGGTCGGAGGGCCCCGACTGCACCCGCCACCACCGGGGCCTGCCCACCGCGGAGACGATGTCCGCGACGCGCTCCACCAGTTCCCGCACCCGGGGGGTGTCGCGGGTGCGGCGGTCGCGGCGCGGGGCCCGGGAGGCATAGGCCAGGACCCGTCCCCACTGCCGGCGCAGGAGGGCGGACTGCTCGGTGCGGCTGCGGGGGCGCCGCCGGCCCGCCCCGCCCTGGGAGCGGAGGTGCTCCAGGCCGGGGGCCCGGGGGCGGGAGGCGACCAGGGCCTCCACCTCGGCCAGGCTCCACCGGGCCAGCGCCAGTCCGGTGAAGATCTTGGCCAGGTGGGCCGAGGCGTCGGCGGGGGAGTGCTCCAGGAGTGCGGCGGTGGCCTCCGGGAGCGCGCGGCCGCGGCCCACCAGGCGCATCGCCTGGGTGTCGATGAGGCCGCCCGCCTCCTCCTGCCCTCGTTCGGGCTGGGGGGGTGCTCCCAGGTGGCGGGCCAGGCGCTCGAAGCGGTCCAGGCGGTTGGGGCCGGCTTCGCACAGCGCGGCCAGGGTGGAGGGGTCGGTGGGGAAGAGGAGGCGGGAGAAGCCTCCGTCGCGGTGGGGGGAGCCGGGCGGGCGCAGGCAGCCGGTTCGGGTGTTGAGCAGGGGGGCGGTGTCGAGGGTGGGGCAGTGGAGGGCGGCTCCGCGGGCGATGGCGTGGGCCAGGGCGGGCGGGGCGCCGCGCGGGTCGGTGACGGGCACCCACAGGTGCAGTCCTCCGCGGGGGCCTGAGGCGCATACGGCGAAGGCGAGGCCGGCGGCGTCGAGGCGGCGGCCCAGCAGGGCGGCGTCGCGGCGCACGGCCTGGGGGCCGGCGTGTTTGGCGTCCAGGTCGAAGGCGATGAAGCGATAGCGGGAGTCGGCCTGGGCCAGGTACATCGCGTAGGGGCCGGCCGGGCGGCCCGCCGCGACGCTGGTCTCGGCGTCGTAGCGGTGGGCCCATCCCCCGGTGCCGGCGGGCACGTCGGTGCGGAGTCGGCCGCGCGGGGCGTGCCAGCGGGTGAACTCCTCCCATACTGCCTGTGCTGTGCGGTTGTGGTCGTCGTCTGGGGCATGGTCCGGGGGCCCTGCGGGGGTGACACGCCATCCCGTATCAGGGCATAGAAGACCCGCCCCGAGGCCATGTTGTACGATGAGTACGACCTCTCGGGGTCAAGTTTTAAACACGACCTCTCTGGGCCGGTTGATGTCGGCCTTCCGAGGTCGCTGCGTGACGGCCCCTCGCGGGTCAGCTCGAGTAGCTGGAGCAAGCGGTACGCGTACCTGGAAGTAAGCAGTCGGTACGGGTGCCGGCCCCCTTTCTCAGGGGGCGGTTGACAACTGCACACGCGGCCTCGTGTGAGGCCGTGGGCGCAGGTGCGGCTTTGGGGCCGTGCTTTCGCCGTTATTGGGAGACCGGGCGCTGCCTGCTGGATCTGCCAAGTACCGCTTCAAGGCGGCGCTGGTCTCCTGGTTGTGGCTCTCCCGCGGTGCGCGGGACGGCTGGGGACGTGGCTCGGGGATCACCTCCTTGCTTCGTCCGGTGTCCGGGAGTGGTGGTTGCCGCCACCGGTCTCCCGGGAGTCTTTTGGATCGTGAGTCCGCACGTAGTCTCGCCCCGGTTGCCGCCGGGGCTTACGTGTTTCTAGGTGCTCTGAGCGTAGCGGTGGCCGTCGCTGTCGGGGCCCTTGGACTCCAGGGCGGCCTTGCAGGCGGCGATCACGTAGTCGCTGAACTCGCCCTTCTTGTAGCCTGCCGCCTCGGCGTCGGCCTGCAGGCGCTCGTAGAGCTTCACGGGGAAGCGCACCATGTGAGGATGGCGCTCGCCCTTGCTGGGCCGCCCCGGCCCCCGGCGCTTGGGGGCCGGCGCGGCTTCCTGTGCGTGCGTCTCGCTCATAAAAGAAACCTGTATCAGAAAAATGGTCGGGTGGGGAGTGCTTCCCGGCGTGTCGCGGCGGACCGCCCACGCCGTCGCCGCAGGAAGGCGGGCCCGGAATCGGCCGGTGGCAGGCTTTTCGGCCCCCGGCGTCACCGTGGGTGACCTTCCTGAAACGGTTACCGGTAGTCTTGCAGAGGCACCGGACGTTTCTCAACGCGGGGTGGCCCTTACTCCAACACTGTTGGAAAAATTTTCGGGCGGGGCGCGGCCCGGCGCCCACGGCGGCCCTGCAGGTCGCTACCCTCTCGCATATGCCTGAAGCCCCGCCGCCCCACGGTTCCAAATCCAAAGCCGCCCGCCGCAACTCCGCCGAGGCCAGTAGCGGCCAGCGGGAGATCAAGAAGATCCGCCTGCAGCAATCCGTCCTGGAACTGCTCAAGCAGGGCGCCGGGATCCACGGCGTCACCATGGCCCAGATCGCCGGAGCCCTGGGGATCGACAAGTCCAGCGTCTACCACTACTACGCCTCCAAAGAGGACCTGTTCCGCGAAGCGCTCGGCAACCACCTGGACGCCCACATGGCCCGCGTCGACCTGGCCCTGGGACCCGGCGAGGACTTCGCCGGCTACACCTCGCGCCTGGTCGCCGAGATGGTCGCGCTGTGGCGCTCCTCGGGCCCGCTGCTGCTGGCCTCGGCCTCCCTGGCCGCCACCGACGCCGCCCAGCACGCCTGGGAGCAGCAGCGCATCCGCGGCTGGAGCCATGCCCTGGAGGCCGCGGCGCGCACCGCCGCCGACCGCGGCGAGATCGCCCTGCCCCCCGACGTCCCGATGGCGGCGGCGGCGGCCATGTGGGGGGCGTGGGGAGGTTGCTCCGCCTCGATCGGCCATCTGGAGGCCTACCCGCCAGAGCAGCGCGAGGCCATCGTGGAGCGGCTGCAGGCGGTCATGGTGGATTCGGTGCGCCGCGCCCTGGGCTGGCGCGGCTGAGAACGCCTGGGCGCTGCGCGGTGCCGCGACGGCGAGCGGAGGGGGCCGGGGCGCCCGACATGATCCGAGTGCGACGCCGGCGCGCAGCCCAAAGGGCCCCGCGAGGTCGGAGCGGCCTCTGAGCGCGCCGGAGGGGAGCAGGCGGAGCCTGGGCCCGCCTCCTGCAGCCTTCCGGGCGGGGCCCTGACCGGTGGGCGGAAGGACGCCCGCGACCGCTGCGCCGGACCGCTTCCGCGCCCGGACAGACCGGTTGGACGCCCCCAGGCCCCGGTCGGCCCGGCGCGCCCCGGGAACCGGCCGCGCTCCGAGCATCTGGGCCCAGAGCTCAGACCGGGGGATCCGCGGCCTCCCTGATCGCGTTGCGGCCCCTCCAAGGCGACCGCCCTCTGCCGCCCGCCGGCGCCTTCGGTGCAGAACTCGGTGGGTGGGGCCGATAGGCCCTCTCGATGCGAGGCGCCTTGCCCGGCGGCTGCGGGCAGGGTCTCGGGTACACGGCGGAGGGCGCCGCCGTCCGAGCGGCCCAGGGGCCGTCGACAACGTCGCCGTACTGACCCTCGACGGTAAGAGCCCACGCGGCCCGGCTACTGCCGACACCGGGCACGGCCTGCTGACCCGACTGGGGTTCGCGAGCATTCCTACGGCTCACCGGTGGGTGGGCTATGACTGACTCATCTGCCTGCTCGACCTTCTCGGGATTACCTGACCAGCGGTTACGTGAATCGACTCCGAGAATGAAAACACTCTGCGGCAGAGCGGGTCGGAGAGCTGGTGGGAAGGGCCCAGGAGCAGAAGTGGGCGGTGCAGGGGATCGCCACGCCCTCGACCGCCGAGTTCGTTGACACCTCTGCGCTGGAACAGCGGATGAGCAGGCCGACGCGCGGCCAGCACCGGGATCCCGGCCAACCGCGAACCCCGAAAGTCGAGGCAGTGGTGGTCGCGCCCGCCTCGTTCAACACCGTCAACAAACTGGCGGCGGGCATCGCCGACAACTACGCCTTGGACGTGGTTGGCGAAGCGCTGGGCAGCGGCGTTCCGCTCCAGCGTGGAATCACTGCGCTGCGAAGGAGCGTCGTCCCCGCACGAGCGGAGGCAAGCGCGGGAGGCTGCTGCATCGCATCGCCGAGAGTTCTTCACAGATCGGCGATCCGGCCGAAGGGGCCCGGCCCTCCTGTATCTCGAAAAACGGAACCGCTGAGATCGCTTGACCGGGTGCGTCTCTCCAGGGAAGCGGTGCGGGTGCCCTGCAGAGGCATGAAGCAGAAATCCGAAGAGAGTGCCTCTTTTTTCAAGTATCAGGGATTGTTGAATCCTGAAATGTTCTTCAGCTGGGTGGCAATGATGCAGATGTGAAGGCGGGCGAGGGCGAAGTTCGGCACAATCGGCACCATGCCTGCGCATCGACCATTCGCTACCTCGGGCCTCCGGTGGTGAGCAACCGAGCCGAGATGAACACCGCCGGCAATCTCGTCCAGGTGGGTTCTCTCACCGGTGCCCTACACCTCGGCGGAGGGAACGGAATATCGCCTGACCGGGACCGGAAGGTGGAAGCGGCTCTGGCCGCGGCGCTGCCCGTGGCCCATGCCGACCTCAGAAACCTGGGGGTGCGTCCTGCGCGCCCTGGTCTAAACGGGTCCAAACTTCCTCCCTATGTTCCCAGGGATCACGATGGGAAGCTGGTGGAAGCAGTGCAGGAAGCCGCCCGGAGGGGAGGGGCGGTGCTGGTCCGTGGAGACTCGGCTGCCGGTAAAACCAGGAGCCTGGTCAACGCCTTGGTGCAGACGGTCGGCTTCTGGCCCCTCATCTCTCCGCCGGTCGGAACCGACCTGGGGAGCCTGGCCGAACACATCGCTCGCACCCCCGCATTCGCCGAAGAAGGCGCGATCGTTTGGCTCGACAACGTCGACCGGTTCCTTCTTCCGGGAGTCGGCGGGCTCACTGAGACTAACCTGGCTCTGCTGACCTGCAGCCGCCTCATCGTCGCCGCAACACTGAGCACCCACCTCTATGAGTACCACTGCGCCCCCCATTCGCTGGAGGCCCCGGATGGAGCCGCGCTCTACCGGGAGCACGGAAACCTCATGCTCAAGCGCCTCAATTTCGTGACCCTGGACCGAAGGTGGTCTCCTGAGGAGATCCGGCGTGCCGCGGAATCGGGGGATGAACGCCTGAACTCGGCGGCACGCGTGGCAGAGCAGGGGGTGCACGGGGTCGCTGAGTACTTGGCGGCCGGCCCCGAGCTGCTCGGCCTCTGGCGTGACGCCGATCGGCCGACCTCTAGAAATGGGCACCCTCGCGGATATGCGGTAGTGGCGGCGGCGGTGGACCTGACCCGCACGGGCTTGGCGGCCCCGCTCGACCGGTCGGTGCTGGAGACCGCTCATACCGCCTATCTCCAAAGGTCGGCGGTCTTCCGTCCAGAGGACTTCGATCAGGCGCTGGATTGGGCCCAGGAGGTCCGGCTAGGGGTGAGCGGCCTGCTCATTCCTTTCGACGTCGGTGAGGATCTGTGGCAGCCGTTCGAGTACCTCGTCGAAGCCGCCGAAGGCTCCGTTCCAGAGGCGGTGTGGCGGGCGGCCCTGGTCCACGCCGCCGACGACGACGAGCGAATGGCCATCATCGGTAGAGCCGCCGATGAAGGCCAGCAGGGTCTGGCTCGAGAGGCTTGTGCGCTGCTTGCTCAGGACGGCCACCCCCAGGCCATGAACCTGATGGGCTGCTGGCTCCATGAGGAGGGCGAGCTGAGAGGGGCCCAGCGGTGGTATCGGCGTGCCGCTGCAATGGGAAACACCATTGCGATGGTCAATCTCGCCCTCCTCCTGGAGGGGCGAGGGGGTAAGCGTGAGGCTGAGCGGTGGTATCGCCGTGCCGCTGATGCGGGAGAGATTCCCGCCATGGTCGGCCTCGGCTCCTTGCTGTACGAGTGGGGTGGGAAACGAGGCAGTAAGCGTGAGGCTGAGCGGTGGTATCGCCGTGCCGCTGATGCGGGAGAGATTCCCGCCATGGTCGGCCTGGGGTTTTTGTTGTTACAGCAGCGCAGGGAGAAAGAAGCCGAGTGGTGGTTTCGGTGCGCCGCTCAAAAAGGGGACAGCGAGTCGATGGTCAGCTTCGGTGACTCGCTGTACAGGCGAGGCGATAAGCGTGAGGCTGAGCGGTGGTATCGCCGTGCCGCTGATGCGGGAGAGATTCCCGCCATGGTCGGCCTGGGGTTTTTGTTGTTACAGCAGCGCAGGGAGAAAGAAGCCGAGTGGTGGTTTCGGTGCGCCGCTCAAAAAGGGGACCATTACGCCAGGCTCCATCTGGGCGTTCTGCTGAGGAAGCAAGGGCGGAACAAGGAAGCGGAGGAGTGGTTCCAGGACTGAGGGTTCCACGGCTTCTTGCTCTACCTTATAGGAAGCTGCATAATACAGGGCGCCTATGCCCGGTGAGATAAAAATATGCTTTGCCGACACGGCAACGGAGCCTGGTATGGGGCTGGGGGCCGAACCGTCGACCTCGCCGCAGTCCCACGAAAGCCGGTCAATGTATCTGGAGTTGCCTCGCCTGCAATATATTTCCCATGGAAGGGGGCGACTCTGGGCGGGTCCGGGGTGCGGTCACCTCGATCCGTTCGGCGCTCAGCCCGTTCCGCCAGCGCGGGTGGTCCAGGCCCGCCAGGTCGATGAGACCGCCGCCCGGCGGCAGCGCGGGATCGTCTCTCCCCTGAGCATCCCCGGAAGGGTACTTGTCCTTCGTCTGGGAGCGGTTTCCGCCGGGTGCTATCCGGGATCCGGGCGGGGCTGGCTTGTACGCATCCCGGCGAACGAGGCGTGCAGTCCCGGCCACCCGGGGCCGGGCTTCAGAGCCTGTGCGGGGAGCAGCTCCTGACTCACCGAGGCGCACGCCCATGCGGGCATGGCCATCGACTGCGAGCCAGCCCGCGCGCGCCACGTCGGGGGCCGGGTCGCCGGACCGGCCGTTGTAGCAGGCAAACCATATGTCGCCGGGGCCGGGCTGGTATCCGGTTTCGGGGCGGCGCAGCTGGGGCCGTGCATTCGAACTAGTACTGCAACGACACTCCGTGATGCGGGGGACGTGGCATCGTTGACCGCATCGTGGTGAAGCAGACAATCGAAGGCCGGTCAGATGCGTTTCTTGACTTCACGGCCCGGTTCGCGGGACGTTTCGGGCGGGTGGAGCCCCGGCGGCGGATGGTGTCCTACCTGCGGGGACTGCTGAGCGAGACAGAGCGGAAGAACGGCTGGACCCTGGCGGAGGCCGCGGGGGACGACGGCCCCCAGGGCATGCAGCGGCTGCTGAACCACTACCTGTGGGACGCAGACGCGTTGCGCGATGATGTCCGCGATGCGGTGATGGAGCATATCGGCGACCCCGAACGAGGAGTCCTCATTCTCGACGAGACGGGATTCCTCAAGAAAGGGGTCCGGTCCGCCGGCGTGGCGCGCCAGTACTCAGGGACGGCCGGCCGGATCGAGAATTCCCAGATCGGAGTGTTCCTGGCCTATGGGTCGGACCGGGGGCGAGCGCTGATCGACCGGGAACTCTACCTTCCCAAGTCCTGGACCGAGGACCGGGAGCGCTGCCGGGCCGCCGGAATCGGCGATGACATCGATTTCGCCACCAAGCCGGACATGGGCCTACGCATGCTCCAGCGCGCGGCGGGGGCGGGAATCCCGTTCGGATGGGTGACCGCGGATGAACTCTATGGCCAGACGAGCCGTATCCGGGTGTGGCTGGAATCCCACGACATCCCCCATGTCCTGGCCGTCCCGAAGTCGCAGATGGTCATCACGATGGAATTCTTCGGCCAGGCCCGTGCGCACCAGTTGGTCAGCGACTTGCCTGACGAGGCATGGGAGCGTCTGAGCTGCGGCGGCGGCGCCCGCGGCCCGCGCGTCTACGACTGGGCCGCAGCTGCGGTCCGGCCCTTCAGGCGTGAAGGATGGGAGCATTGGCTGCTGGCGCGGCGCAGTATCGCCGACCCCGCGGACATCGCCTACTACATCTGCTTCTGCCCGGCGGGGACGGCGCTGGAAGAGATTGCGCGGATCGCGGGATCGCGGTGGATGGTCGAGGAGTGTTTCCAGGCCGCGAAGAATGAAACCGGACTCGACCACTACCAGGTCCGCGGCTACACCGCATGGTATCGGCATATAACCCTGTCCATGGCCGCCCTCGCCTTTCTCGCCATCCTGCGAGCGGAGGCAAAAAGGGGGATGCAGAGACTGTAGCCGGCCATCCCCTGGCGCCCGTGACGATGAACGAGGCCCGGCGGCTCTTCAACCGCATCACCTTTCCGGTTCGCAACGGTTCCCGGCACGCCCTTGCCTGGTCCCAGTGGCGAAGAAGAAGCCAGGCCCGAGCTCGCAGCAGCCATTACAGACGCAGAGTGCATCACGAAGTGTCGTTGCAGTACTAGGTGTAATGATCATGGACGTTGTTGGCAGTAAGCCTTGATCAACGACGAAGACCTCCGATGTGGTGGAACTACCAGGTCACACACCACACGGAGGCCTCCATGTCCCACCGTAACGCCCGCCTGACCGTCCATGGGAGCCTCCTGCTCGTCCAGCGCATCACCGCTGGCCGCCCAGATGGGCGTCTCCCGCATCACCGCCCACAAATGGCTCCACTGCTACGAAACCGAGGGCCGAGTCGGCCGCTATCAGCACACCCCAGCCCGGGGCCGCCTCAGGGCCGGTGACGTCCTCCGGCCAGACGATGTCGCCTGCGCGCACCCCCGTGTCTCCGAGGGCCGGCTTCCGGGGAGGTAGGCCAGGGTGAAGAACGCGGTGAGGAACCGGTGCCGCATCAGCGGTCCGGCCCCGGGTGATCTGGGCACCGGCCAACGGGTTGGTACCCAGCAGCCGCTTGGAGACCGCGCAGTCTAGGGCGGCCGAGAAGATCGAGCGGCGGCGCCGCACCGTCGGAGTCCATCGCCGCGATCGGCAGGCAGACCGCCTCCACCCAGTCCACACACGCCCGCTGCTGCGCCGACAGCGGGGTCAGGTCGCGCACCCGGTTTTCCGGGCGGGCCGCGGCGAGGTTCATCCGGAAGGCCGGTGCGGCGCGCAGCGCCGAGCGCACCACCGGCATGGGGCCGGAGCGCCCGGTCGGGCTCCCCCACCGATCTGCAACCGCAGCTGTGCGCTGCTCACACAGGCCCCCGGCACCTCCACCGTGACCGAGACCGCCTACGACCAGCGCGCCACCCACGTTCCAGGCCTGCGCCACCTGGGAGCCCGTATCCGATACGAGGAGGACGCTTGGCCACCTGGGCACACGAGGCCGCCGCCGACGTCGGCGGGGCACTGGAAGAGATGGCCGCCGCCGGCCGCGGAACCGTCGCGGCCGGCGCGATCGCCCCCGGCGGTCCGCCGATGCGCTGACCGGACCACGTCCCTTCGGCCGCCCCCCCCGGACTCGGCCCGGTCATCACGCCAGGAGCCGCGTCCGGTCACGGCCTTCCCCAACGGTCAACCGGGCAGCCTCACTACGCGTCAAGCTAGAACCGGTGGCAGCCGGAGGCGGCGGGGAAGAACAGCGCCACTGGGGCCGGTCGTGGGCAGGGCGCGGCCACCCGTTTCACCAGAGGCGAGGCCGAAGGCCGACAGCGGAGGGAGGCGGGGGAATGGCGGAAGGCAGCGGTCGCGATGACCGCCACGCCGCCGACCCGGTGCCCATGCCCCCATCGGACATCCCCTCGTTCCCGGTGGCGCTGCTGGCGCTGGCGGAAACCCCCGGCATCGGGCACCAGAGCCTGAGCAGACTCGTGGATCTCTGCGGTGACCGGCTGGGGCGGCTCTTGGCCTGCCCTCCGGAAGAGGCCGCTGCCCGGCTGGCGGAGCTCAAAGCACCGTCGAGGCTCACCGGACCCCTGGCGGGCGCCGATCCCCGCATGCTCGACAAAGCCCGCGCGCAGATGGACGAACTGGCCTCAAGGAACATCCACGTCCTTGGCCCTGAGCGACTCCCGCGGCGCCTCACCCGCCTGCCCGACCCGGACCGCCCCCGGTGGCTGTTCCTGCAGGGCGATCCCGAGGCCCTGAACGGCACTCATGTCGCAGTGGTCGGAACCCGGGAGCCTTCCGCCTCGGGGGCCGACGCGGCCCGAGCGGCGGTCCAGACGATGGCCGCCTACCCCCTGGCCTTGGTCTCCGGTCTGGCCAACGGGATCGATGCAGCAGCCCATGACCGTGCTTTGGAATGCGGCCTGCGCAATGTCGCCTTCCTGGGGCATGGGCTGGACCTGGTCTTCCCCGCTGAAACCGGATCCCTGCGCGGGCGCATCATCGAACAGGGAGGGGCCGTCGCGACCGAATACCCTCCCGGCCGGCGCTACCGCAGGGAGCAATTCGTGCAGCGCAATCGGCTTCAAGCCGGCCTGGCTCAGGCGGTCGTCGTCGCCGAAGGCCGCGTTTCCGGGGGCACCGCCCACACGGTGGGTTTCGCTCAGCGCTACCGGACTCCTGTGATCGGGCTGAGGGGGGCCGGTATCAGCGACGAGCTCAACCGGCTGATCTCCTCACTGCCGCAAGGGCGCGTGATCGACGTTTCCACCGCTCCCGGCCTCCGGGCCCTGGACCGCTTCCTGAGGAACCTGGCCGAGGCCGACGGCCATCCCACCCACGCACTCTCCCGGGTCGAACGACACCTTCTCCAAGAGTGCGAACGGCGCGAGCTGCGCCCCGACGACCTTCTCCGCCTCCGGAACCTCCTCCACCGCCTCCTCGACGGAAAGCCTTGACCTCGTGCCTGTGCGTGCTCTGATCATCGACTACAAAGTCTTGACGAAGGGGGATGCCGAAGAGATCGGCTCCATGCTCGACTGGGCGGCCGGCCAGGGGCTGGCATGGTGCCTCTTCTCCACCGAGGCGATGGACCCCGAAGAGGTGTGCGGGCCCCGGGGCTACCCCCGGCCGGCGGCCTGCGTCCATTCGGCCGACATCCCCGAGGGCAGAAAGCGCGGATCACCCCTGTGGGTCGAGGTAGCCGCGCAGAGGCTGGGGGTCAAGCACCATGAGCTCTTCTACATGGGAGGCAGTGCCCGGGATTGGCGCAGCGCGATCAACGCCGGGGTGTTCTACGTCCACGCCGCCTGGGGAGATGAGCTCCCCTCCAACTGCAAGGCCTATAAGGCCGGCTCCGCCGCCGACTTCCGGCTGATGCTGGAGCACTTCCTCCTGGGGGAACCGTCGTGGGCCTATGCGGGAGGAGGCCAGGGATGGGAGCTGCGCTGCCTTCTCCCCGCCGGAGCGTCCTTGCCCTGCACTGCTCCGGGGACCAGCTTCACACTGCAAGACGTCCTCACCTACAAGAAGGAGGTGAAGATCGGCGGGACCGATGCCCGCAACGTTTTGATGCTCTCGGTCCTGGCCAACGCCTACCTCGAAGGGCTCATGAGCCCCGGGGCGTTGATGTGCATCTACCCCAGCAGCAGACCGGGCGAGGTCAGCGACCGGCTGAGCGGCTATTTCCGCCCTGCCTCGCACCTGTTCCGCAGCTACTACAAGGAGGACCTGCTCATTCGCGGGCGCCAGGCCCTGGACACGAGCCGCGAGCGGGTCAAGGCCAAGCGGGAGAGCCGCCCTTCTGGGGTGTCGATCGCCACGCAGGCCACCAGCGTGCACGTGGGCGAGCGCTACGCGGCCCCCGGCAAGCTGAAGGGCAAGACCGTCATCGTCGCCGATGACTTCACCACCCAGGGCATGTCCCTGGACTGGGCGCGCACTCTGCTCACCGCGGCAGGGGCCGCCCGCGTCATCCTCCTGGCGATCGGCAAGTACGGGCGCCCTGAGCACACCGCCTACACCCCGCAGGCAGAGATCGCCCCGTACCGGCTCGGGGCTCTGGAGGCAGGCGACTTCACGCAGTCGGCCGTCCCGTTGCGGCACGACACCGGTGCCGAGGCGCGTATGCGCGAACGCTTCGGCAGACTCCTGCCTCTTCTGGCCGGGGAGTGAAGGCGTTCTGGCCCCAGCAGGGCAGGGGAGGGGAGGCCCTGGCCGTTCCCGCGAGGGCCTGTTCCTCCAACGCGGCCTGCAGGGGTCGAAGCGAAAATGTCTCAGCAGCTCATAGCATGTTAAGTGAACAGGTGTACGATTCTGGTGGAGCGGTGCTCAAGCAGGCCGGCAGGAGGCGGAAGCATGGCGAGGTTGGGAAGCCAGAGGCGGGCTTCTACCATCGGTGACATGCACACCATCGACGAGCGGACCGCGATGCTCGCTCTTCTGCTGGGCAAAGGCGCGCGGTGGCCGGCGGTCGCCGGTGAGGTCATGGAGCGCGGAAGCGCCGCGGCGGTGCTGGAGGACAGGCTCGGGGGCGAGGCTCTGTTCCCCGTCGTCGAGCAGGCGCCCGAAGTCTCCCGGGCCCGGGAGATGGTCGATGCCTGCCTGCGCCAGGGGGTCGAGGTCCTGAGCCTGTGCGACCCCGGCTACCCCGCCCGGCTCCGGGACATCCATGAGATGCCGCCGGTGGTGTTCCTCCGAGGCCGGATGCGGCCCGATCCGCGCGCCATCGCCGTGGTGGGCTCCCGCGAGGCCTCCGACTACGGGCTGAAGATGGCCTACAGCATCGCCGCGCAACTGGCGAGGATGGACGTGACGGTGGTCAGCGGCCTCGCCGCTGGGGTGGACGCCGCCGCCCACCGGGCCGCGCTCGACGCGGGAGGGCGCACCGTCGCGGTGATCGGAACTGGGATCAACCGCTGCTACCCCCGCCAGAACAAGGACCTGCAGGACGAGATCGCCGAACGCGGCATGATCCTCTCCCAGTTCCTGCCCGACGCGGCGCCGACGCGCGCGTCGTTTCCCATGAGGAACGCGGTGATGAGCGGGTACGCGGCCGCGACGGTCGTGGTGGAGGCCGGCGAGCACAGCGGTGCCCGCATCCAGGCCCGCTACGCCCTGCAGCACGGCCGCCCGCTCATCTTCCCCTCTGAGCTGCTGGGCAACCAGTGGGCCCGGGAATTCGCCCAGAGGCCGGGGGTCTACGTCGTCGATCGCATGGAGGAGATGGTCGAGGTCGTGGAAGCCCGCCTGCGCGATGCCGACGCCACGCTGGCAGAGATAGCGAGAGAAGCGGCCGTTGCCTGGTAGCCCTCCCCGGGAAGTGGTGAGGCGCTCGGTCGCCGAGCAGAGCAACTACCTCAATCCGGCCTTGAGCGGGCTCCCCGAGATCTGCCCGGCGTGTTTCGGAGCGATGCCGGCCGGCAGGGGCATCTGCGGGAACTGCGTCGAATCCCGGACGGTATCGGGCGGCGTCTTGGCCGATGTGGTGGCCCCGATCACCTACAGGGTCGGTTACCAGGGCCAGGGCGCCCACGACCTGCGCGCATACAAGGCCGACCCGGCGAGCAGCGAAGCGAAACTGCGCTTGACCTGCCTGTTCTGGGACTTCTGCAGCCGTCACCTCAACTGCGTGAAGGCTCGGCTGGGAATCACCGGGTTCACCCATGTGGCCTTCGTCCCCAGCACGAAGAGGCCGGGAGGCGTCCATCCACTGCAGGCCATGCTGTCCCCCCTGATCCCGCTCAAGCTGGCACCCCTGCGGCTGAACTCGGGCATCGACTCGGCGCTGCGCAGCATGAACACGGAGTGGTTCGCTGCAGAGCCCCTCACATCAGGGCGGAAGCAGCCCTCGGCGGTGCTGCTCCTTGAAGACACCTGGGTGTCAGGGGCGCGAGCGCAGTCCGCCGCACACAGCCTGAAGAAAGCGGGGGCGGAGCGGGTCGGGGTGATTACTTTGGCCCGCCAGCTGAACCCTGACTATGCCCCGGCGCAGCCGATCATCAAAGAGCTGGGCAAATCCCGCTACGACCCCGAAAGATGCGTCTGGCACTAGGGTTCGTATCGAGTCGTGGTCACAAGGTGGTCTGGGTGAGGTTCTTGGCCCAGGCCATCGAGGCGTGCAGGTGGGGGCCGGAGAGGCGGCTGTCAGGGGCCTCGCCTACCGCTCAGCGATACCCCGCCAGGCCTTGAGCCCGTTGTTCAGGCGCTCGACGTTGTTCCGCTCCTTGCAGGGGCCGACGTCGCAGTCGACGGGCCGGTCGCCCCGGCCCGCACGGGAGCGGCTCGCCTGCACCTCGGTGGCGTCCGACCGCAGCTCCGCACCCTCGGCTTGGACACAGGCGAACGTGTCCTCCAAGGTCTGCAGACGCGCGCCCCGGACGGCTCGGGGCTGGGCATCCGGGCTCGGCTGACAGCGCGCGGAGCCGGCCGGCGGAGGGGGGACGGTGGAACCTCCCGAAACAGCAGGCTCAGAACCGCACGCGGCAGGCCAAGACGCAGATGGGCCAGGACCGCACGGTGGGCCGTGATTACCGTAGACAGGGAATGCAGCAGCCCTTCGGCGAAGCCTCACTCGCTAACCCGTAAGCAGTGGGAGAGTGGCCATTGAGCCTCTGCTGCTGGGTGGGAGAACCAGACCGGGGGAGCTAAGGAAGGGGCTTGAGCCGTTCTATGAGGAGAAAGAGCTCTCTTCTCAGGTCAGCTCATATCAACTTTTGGTAACGCCCCGCATCGATGCAGTTCACAAAGGGTGCTCCCCGCATGCGCGGGGGTGAGTCCTGGCCCGAGGGGCGCAGCCTCGCGCCCTACCAGGTGCTCCCCGCATGCGCGGGGGTGAGTCTCCGAGGACCATGTAGGAGGGGAGCCCCTCCGCGTGCTCCCCGCATGCGCGGGGGTGAGTCCTCCGCTAGGTCGCGGGCCTCCGCGTCCAGCCAGTGCTCCCCGCATGCGCGGGGGTGAGTCGACCAGGCCACAGCCCTTACGCCAGTTGTCCAGGTGCTCCCCGCATGCGCGGGGGTGAGTCTACCGGGGCGGGTGCGGCCACGTCCCTGATATCGTGCTCCCCGCATGCGCGGGGGTGAGTCTGGCTGAGCGACCCCTTGTCCCTCTGCAAAGAAGTGCTCCCCGCATGCGCGGGGGTGAGTCCAGCAGGTTCCCCCACGCCGCCAACCGGTCGGGGTGCTCCCCGCATGCGCGGGGGTGAGTCTACGTCGGGCTGGAGACGTACCCCCTCACCGCCGTGCTCCCCGCATGCGCGGGGGTGAGTCCAGGCCCTTGATGATCTCGAAGGCGCCGCTCACGTGCTCCCCGCATGCGCGGGGGTGAGTCGAGTGGTCGATGTCGAACCCGGCCGTGCTGAGGGTGCTCCCCGCATGCGCGGGGGTGAGTCCGCGACGCTACTCGCGATTACCGCTTGCGCCGAGTGCTCCCCGCATGCGCGGGGGTGAGTCCCGCCGGTACCACAGCCCCGTGTACTGGCTCTTGTGCTCCCCGCATGCGCGGGGGTGAGTCGAGGGGTCGGGATGGGCAGCACCCGCCCCGAGAGTGCTCCCCGCATGCGCGGGGGTGAGTCCGAGCGCTTCGTCCGGTTCAGGGGCGCGCACTGGTGCTCCCCGCATGCGCGGGGGTGAGTCCCAGCGCGGCCAGCGCGGCCGCCTCCGAGATCTGTGCTCCCCGCATGCGCGGGGGTGAGTCTGGCCGTGGCTCGTCGTCATCATCGACGAAGCGGTGCTCCCCGCATGCGCGGGGGTGAGTCCCAGGATTCGGCCGGTGGCCGGGACGTTGCGCTGTGCTCCCCGCATGCGCGGGGGTGAGTCCCTGCTGCACATGCCTCTGTCCACCAGCGCCACGTGCTCCCCGCATGCGCGGGGGTGAGTCCAGGGCGGTCACGCTGCCACGGAGGGCTCTCATGTGCTCCCCGCATGCGCGGGGGTGAGTCCCCCGTCGCCTACCTGGGCGAGCCGGGCCGGGCGTGCTCCCCGCATGCGCGGGGGTGAGTCCGCGCTGATGGAAGAGCTACGCAGGAGGGAGCAGTGCTCCCCGCATGCGCGGGGGTGAGTCCGGTGCAGGCCCGGCTCGCCGTCGGTCTCGTACGTGCTCCCCGCATGCGCGGGGGTGAGTCCGACGTCGACCAGGCGCTACACGCCTACAACCGGTGCTCCCCGCATGCGCGGGGGTGAGTCGGCCCTCACCCGAGAGCCCGACGGGCGCAGCTGGTGCTCCCCGCATGCGCGGGGGTGAGTCCGGCTCCATGGGATCCAGAAGCCCGTACTGAACGTGCTCCTCGCATGCGCGGGGTGAGTCCCCTAGGCTTGCGTATAGCTGAAGCCTTGGGGCTTGTGCTCCCCGCGTACGCGGGGATGAGTCTGCCTTGATGAGCGGTGGTCCGGGTTGCGGGTTGTGTGCCCCGTGTGCGCGGGGATGAGTTCTGCTGGCTGCCTAACCGAAGCCGCCTGCGCGGCCCACCCCCGCGTAGGTGGGGGTGGGTCAGGCTTTACCGCTGCCGACAGATCCTTAACTCGCTCCCCACCTTTCTCTCTGATTTCAATTCCGTGAATTGCGGGCATTGTCGTGTGCGATGAAAACGCCTTATAGTCCGCTCAACCGTGCAAACCGAATGATAGTCGGAGGTGGCCATGCCCCGCCCCTGGGAGGCCGACCCGTCAGCAGGATTCGACCGGCGTCTGGGAAAAACGCCGAAAGAGTTGGGAAACACCGGAGGCAAGGACGACTGCCCGGACATCTGGAGGCTGACCAACGGCGACATCGCGGTGATCGGGCGCGACCTGACCTCGGATTACGAGTCGCGCCTGCCGGAAGGGGTGCACATCTCCGCAGGTGAACGCCTGGTCGTCATCCCAGGAAGCACGCTGGCATCGGCGAAGAAGGACATCGCCGATGACTGACCCGGCCGCCCTCCGACTCGACCCCTCCCGAGGAGTCCGCCTCGCCCACCGGGAGTACAAAGAGGAGTTCCGCCGGCACGATTCCGAGGTCCGCGACCACAAGTCATGGAAACTGGAACGCCGTCAGCATTTCCTGGAACCGAACGACCCCAGCTGGGAGGCGTTCCACCGAGGCGAATGGGAGGAGTCGCTGCGCCTCCTGGAGGACAGGCGCGGCGCCCTCTCCGAGGCCGTCGCAGACGAGGAGGAGCGCGGCAATCCCTTCCACCGGGTGCGCATCGTGAAAGAGCCGCTCACCCCCTACCTCCGGTGGGAACTGCGCTACCTCCGGCTGCAGGCGGAGTGCGGGCGCCCCGTCCGGGTCCTCGGCCATGAAGCTGTGCTCCCCTTGGAACCCGCCGGGCCGCTGCCCGAAGCGGTGGTGCTGGGGGGACGAATCCTCTACCAGGTCGTCTACTCGGACGAAGGGCTCTCGGACGGCGCGATCCGCTTCACCGATCCCGAGATCGTGCAGCGCTGGGAGGGCCTGATCGGAGAGCTCTACAGCAGCGGCGAGGACGTGGTCTCCTACACCGACCGCCACATGCCGGGCCTTTCACCGCCGCCGGGTAGGGGCCGATGACGGGACGCAGAGAGGACCGCGCCGGCGGTACCCGCTCGGAGATGTCGGGCCGGTCCCAAGACGTCGTCCAGGCGGGCAGCATCGGCGGCGACGTCCACTTCCACAGCAACCGCGCAGAGCAGCCCAAGGGGCCTCCCCCGCGGCAGCTCCCGCGCGGCGTGCGCGGCTTCGTCAACCGCGCGGCCGAACTCGACCGCCTCAACGCGATCGTCACCGGCGCCGACGGCGGGCAGCACCTCATCGACGTCTGCGTGATCGCCGGGACGGCGGGGGCCGGCAAGACCTCCCTCGCCGTCCGCTGGGCCCACCAGGTGCAGGACCGCTTCCCCGACGGCCAGCTCTACATCAACCTGCGCGGTTACGACCCAGGTGAGCCGGTCACCGCCTCCCAGGCGCTGCGCCGGTTCCTCACCGCGCTCGGCGTCGAGGCCGGATCGGTGCCCGAAGACCTCGATGAAGCCGCGGCCCTGTACCGCTCCCTGCTCGCCGGGCGGCGGATACTGGTCCTGCTGGACAACGCCGCCTCGGCGGCCCAGGTCCGCCCTCTGCTCCCCGGCCACTCCGCCGGCCTGGCGGTCGTCACCAGCCGCGGACGCCTGTCCGGGCTGGCCGTCCACGACGGAGCGCACCGCATCACGCTGGGCACCCTGCCCGAGCCCGAGGCCGTCGCGCTGCTGAGCACCATCACCTCCGGGCTCCGGCCCGCCGACGGCGACGCAGAGCTGGCCGAACTGGCCCGCCTCTGCGCCGGGCTGCCGCTGGCCCTGCGCATCGCCGCCGAGCGCGCCGCCACCCACCCGCTCATGGGACTCGGTGAACTCATCGGCGAGCTGCGCGACGAGTCCGGCCTCTGGGAGGCGCTCGACACCGGTGAAGAGGAGGAGACCAGCGCGGTGCGCTCGGTGTTCTCCTGGTCCTATCGGGCCCTTCCCCCGGAGGCGGCCCGCCTGTTCCGGCTTCTGGGCCTGCACCCGGGCCCCGACTTCGGCATTGCCGCGGCCGCCGCCCTCGCCGGGATCAGCACCCGCAGGGCCCGCCACCTGCTCGATGTCCTGGCCGGCGCCCACCTGCTGGAGCAGACCGCACCAGACCGGTTCGAGTTCCACGACCTCCTCCGCGCCTATGCCGCCGACCGGGCCCACGACGACGAGGAGCCCGCCGACCGGTCGGGTGCGCTGCAGCGCCTGCTCGACTGGTACCTGCACGCCGCCGACGCCGCCCAGGGCCGCATCAGCCCCGCCGAGGACCGCCTCTGCCTCGAGCCCCCCGGCGACGGCATCGCGCCGCCTGTGTTCGCCGACTACGACCAGGCGGTGGACTGGGCCGAACGCGAGCACCGCAACCTCGTGGAGGCGGTCCGCGCCGCGCATGAGGCCGGGCTCGACCAGTGCGCCTGGCAGCTGGCGGCCGTGCTGTGGAACGCCCAGGCCCCTTCCGTGCCCCCCGGGGACTGGATCGCGGCAGGCGAGGCCGGCCTGGCCTCCGCCCGCCGCCTGGGCGATGGCCCCGCCCAGGCGCGGCTCTTGGAGAGCCTGGGGTTCGGCCATGTCCAGCTGCACCGGCTCGAACAGGGGGCCGAACTGCACCGGGCCGCGCTGGAGCTGTTCACCGGCCTGGGGGACCGGTCGGGCCAGGCGACGGCGTTCAACGCCCTGGGCCTCATCCACCTGAGGCGGCGTCGGCTCGCCGAGGCCGAAGCGCGCTTTTCCCAGGCGATTGAGGCCTTCGGCGGCCTGGGGCAGGACCACTGGCGGTCCGTCGCCCGATTCAACCTGGCCACCGCCCGCCATCAGGCCGGGCGGTCCGCCGAGGCCGAAGAGATCATCGAACGGGAGCTGGAGGCTCACCGGGCCCGGGGTGACAAGCGATCCACGGGCAACGCGCTGCGGATCCTCAGCGCGATCCGCCTGGACCGCGATGAGCCCCAGTCGGCGCTGGAGGCCGCGGAGGAGGCGGTGGAGATCGCGTTGGGCCTGCGGAGCCACCTGGCCGAAGGGTACTGGCTGCTGGATCTGGGCAGCGCCCAGCGGGCGCTGGGCCGGTTCGGCGAGGCGCTGGCCTCCTTCCAGCGCTCGGCGGTGCTCCAGCGGCGGCAGAGGAACCGCAGCCGGGAGGCCCTGGCCTGGCACGGTGCGGGGGAGACCTACCTGCTGATGGGGCGGCCGGAGCAGGCCGCCGATCTCCACCGCCGGGCCGCCGGGGTCCACCGCGAGCTCCACGACCCCTGGAACCGGGCCCTCGCCCTGGAGGGCCTCGCCGAGGCGCTGGCGCCCGACCGCCCTGACGAGGCCCGGGCGCACTGGGAGGAGGCCCTCCGGCTCCTGGCCGGCTACGGCGATCCCCGGGCGGTGCGGACCCGGGAGCGCATCAGGGCCCGCCTGGCAGCCGGCCGTTGAGGCCGCCGGGCCATCGCCCCGGCCGCGGGGCGGGGCAGGACATCGTGCCCATGGGCCGCAGGAGCAGGGAGCGGCCGATTAGGCACCAGGCCCGCCCCCGCTGGGCGGCCGTGCTTCGAACCCTCACCCTTTCCGTCGGCTGTCGGCGGCCGCTGAGAGGGTTCGGGCCATGGCAGCAGACGTGTTCGGTTTCCACGCGCCCCGCCTCTGCAGGATCCGGGGCGAACAGGCCATGGCCGAGGCTCCGGTTCCGCAGAGTGCCGAGGCGTTCCGTGCCGGGAACGAGGCCGTGGGAGCCGAAGCCGAGACGCTGCGCGACGGGGTGCCGGCGCCCCTGCCCGTGGTCGCTGCGGCGGGGGCCGCGATCGTGCTGGGTGAGCCGGGCGCGGGAAAGACCTCGGTCTTGAGGCAGCTCACCGGAACACTGCCCCGCCTCGTGGGGGAGTGGGACCGAAGGAGCGATGCATGCCTGTGGGTGGCGGGCGGAGGCCTGACAGAGGGTTCTCATCAGGAGGAACTGGGCCGCCACCTCTGCGCTATCTTCCGGCGAGGTTGAAGAGGCCGCTGCAGGGTCGGGACACCACCAGGGCCCGCTTCATCATGGCCTGCCGCACGGCCGACTACCCGCCGAGGCCGATACTGGTGCTGTCCGAGGCGTTCGGGGCCTGCCGGTGTGTGGACTCGGCCCCGCTGAGCCGTGCAGAGGCCGCCGCCCTCGCCGGCGGCGCCGGTGTCGCAGGCGAAGCGCTGGCCGGAACCGTCTAATCGCCGACGGGAGCAGGGGGATGGCTGCCCCAGGAGCCGGGCCGGTCGCGGGGCTTCTCGCCTACCTCCGCCCTCCCCCGCGGAACACCTACCGCCTCCTCGGGCGCCGGAGCGAAGGCGGGGGCATCGTCGCCGGCGGCACCGCCTGAGCCCATCGGCCGCCCGGCCGGCCTGCCTCTCAGTTCAGCAGCAGAAGCAGCGCGATCCCTGCCACGTTCACGATCCCGACGACCAGGCCGATGGTCGCGATCAGCTGCACGCGAGCCAGCTGCGGCATGCTCTCCGGTTCCTCCCGTCCCCTCTGGGAGGAGGCAGGGGGAGAAGAGTCCCTTCGCTCCACCGCCGGACGGGGCAGCACCAGGACGGAACCCTCCGGAGCCTCTCTCGCGTCGCCGGCCTCGGGGCCGCCCGCATGGTGCACGGCGAGGTCGGCCAGCCCCTCCCCGTCGGGACCGCTCAGCTCCAAGAAGATCCCGTCCCAGCGCCTGCCCCATTCATCGACGTCACCGCCGCAGCACTTGACGAAAGCCAGGCAGACATCCCGCGATGGCAGCCGAAGCCCTCTCGCGGCGGTAGAGAGAGTGGTACTGGAGAAGCCGGCCATCTCCGCCAGTTCCCGATAAGGGGGATTTCCGGCGCTTCGCCGGAGTTTGCGCAGGTCGTGAGCGAATTTCGCTACCGGTCCCTGCATCGGGTCGATCGGACTCTCAGGTCTTGGCAATTGGGCTCCCGGCGATCCGTTCAGTCGAATTCCGCGCATATTCATGCGCGTAGAGGCCGGCGGGGCGGGCCGCCGAAATCGAGGAGCGGCGCTTTCCCGCTCCTTCGGGCGGCAGGCCTATCCTTCGGAGGGTTCGACGAGCCTGGCGTCGTAGGCGAAGATCACGGCCTGCACCCGGTCCCTCAGTTCCAGCTTGCCGAGGATCCTCCCGACGTGCGTCTTCACCGTGGCCTCGGCCATGGCGAGCCGTTCGGCGATCTCGGAGTTGGACAGGCCGCGCGCGATCTCCACCAGCACCTCGCGCTCCCGCGCGGTCAGAGCCTCCAGTGCGCCCTGGGCCTCGTTCGGCCGCGGCTCGGCCTCCCTTCCCGGCAGGTGGCCGCTGACGGCGTCGAGCAGCCGGCGGGTCAGGGTCGGCGCCACGATCGCGTCGCCGTTCCCGACCACGCGGATCCCGTCCAGGATCTCCTCCGGGCGGGCGTCTTTGAGCAGGAATCCGCTCGCGCCCGCCCGGAGCACCGGATAGGCGTACTCGTCGAGGTCGAACATCGTCAGCACGATGATCTGGACCGCAGGGTGCCGCTCGATGATCCGCTTGGTCGCCTCGATGCCGTCCATGCCCGGCATCTGCACGTCCATGAGGACGACATCGGGACGGAGTGCGCCGGCCTGGCGCACCGCCGAGTCGCCGTCCGAGGCCTCGCCGACGACCGTCATGTCCTCTTGCGATTCCAGGATCATCCGCATCCCCATGCGCTGCAGCGGTTGATCGTCGACGAGCAGCACGCGATGCAATCCGGTTTTATCATCTGCGGTATCCGCCACGTCTTCGGATCCTACCTCAACTCAATTGACGTCCCCCCTCTTGAATGAGGCGATGGCCGGGAGGAAAACGAGGGCGACATAGCAGCAGAAGAGCATGAAGCCATTGGCTGGGGTGATGGGCGAATCGGGGAGCGGGAACTCCATGATCTTGCTTCCGAGGGTCGTCGGCATGAAAACCGACGCCTTCTCGTCCCACCCCGAGGGAAGCAGTGCGGAAAGCATCGGAACGAGGTACAGAACGCCGACCATCACCGTGATCCCCACCGCGGTGCTGCGGACCAGGGCCCCCACTCCGAGCCCCATGACACCGATCGCGCCGAGGTAGAGGCCGGCCCCGAAGAGGGCGCGCACCACGTGGCCGTCCACCGGCCAGGCGAACCCCAGGGCCTCCTCCAGCATGGGGCGCGCGGCGAAGAAGCAGAGCGCGGCGACCGGAACCGTCACCGCGACCGTGGCGGAGAAGAGGACGACGGCCTTGGCCGTGAGCACCGGGATCCGCCTGGGAACGGCCAGAAGAGTGGAGCGGATGTGCCCCGTTGCGAACTCCCCGGTGACGAATAGGACCCCCGCCAGGGCCACGGGCAGCTGGGCGAGCGCGACGCCGCTGAGCGTGAGGTGGGTGGGGTCCGCGAACAGCTCAGGGGGCGGGGCCCCGCTGCCGGTGTCCATCCCCGACACCGCGACCGCGGCGAGCCCGAACGCGAGCATCAGCGATGCGGCGGCGCCGTAGACCACCGCCGTGGACCTCAGCGTCCACAACTTGCCCCACTCGGAGGACAGGACCCTCGGCCAGGTGACCCGCCCGCTCCTCTGCCGCGCCGCCCCGGTCTCCGGTGTGGCCCTCATCGCCGGTCTCCTCCCGCCTCGGTGCCGCGGTATTCGCTCTCGGTCCTGGTCAGCTTCATGAAGGCCTCCTCCAAGGAGGTCCGCTGCGGGACGAAGTCATAGATCTCGATCCCCTTCGCGGAGGCGAGCCGCTCGATGGTGAGCCGGTCGATGCCGGCCACGTCGACGGCGTTGGCGCCCGTGCGCGCACACGTCCCGCCGCTGCGCTCCACGACCTCGCAGAGCGCTTCGGCGTCGGAGGCCACGACACGTGCGGCGTTTCGGCCGCCGGCGGATTCGATGAACTCCTGCGTGGTGGTCTCGGCGAGGATGCGGCCCCGGGCGATGAGGACGACCCGGTCGGCGAGGTCCTCCATCTCCGACAGCAGGTGGGAGGAGAGCAGGACGGTCCGCCCCTGCTCGGCGAATCGGCGCAGCATCCGCCGCATCCACCGGGCGCCTTCGGGGTCCAGGCCGTTGAACGGCTCGTCCAGGATGAGAACGCCGGGATCGCCGAGCAGAGCGGCCGCCAGGCCGAAGCGCTGCCGCATCCCCAGGGAGAAGCCCCCGGGGCGCCGGTGGGCGGCGCTCTCCAACCCGACCTCCTCCAGGACCGCCGCGGCCCTGCTCCGGGGGATGCCATGGGTCCGCGCCAGCAGGCGCAGGTGATCGATGGCCTTCCTGCCGGGGTGGAACGCCGAGGCGTCGAGCATCCCTCCCGCCTCCCGCAGCGGGGCCGGATGCCCGGTATAGGGGCGCCCGTTGACGGTCGCCGTGCCCGATGAGGCCCGGCCCAGTCCCAGGATCAGCCGCATCGTGGTGCTCTTGCCGGCTCCGTTGGGGCCGAGGAACCCGGTGACCTCTCCGGGGCGGACGCTGAAGCTCACCCCCTTGATCCCGACGTCGTCGGCGTAGGTCTTGGTCAGTTCCCGAACCTCGATCATCCGGGTGCTTCCTTCCCGTCGGTGGTGTCCGCCGCCGGCGGCGCTGCGGTGCGCCATCGACGCTAGGGGCCCGGGCTCCGCGCGGCCTCCGCCTGCGGTCGCATGCCGGGGAGCGCCTGTACGCCGGAGGTCGGACTCAGTTCGCCGCGAGGGCTTCGGTCGGTGCCAGCCGGGCGGCTCGGGCGGCCGGGTACAGCCCTGCCAGGGCGCCGATCCCGACGGCCGCCGCCAGGGCCCCGCCGAGGCTCCACAGGGGCAGCGTCGGCGACCACCCCTGCAGGAGGGCATAGATCGCGGTGACCGCCGAACCGAGCAGGACGCCGCCGAGGCCGCCCATCAGCGAGAGCAGTGACGATTCGACGAGGAATTGGGCCCGCACGGCCCCGCGCGTCGCTCCGAGGGCACGGCGCAGCCCGATCTCCGATCGGCGCTCGATGACGGAGATGACCATCGTGTTGGCCACCCCGACCGCACCGACCAGCAAAGAGACCCCGCCGAGACCGAGCAGCATCGATCGCAGCGCGCTGTCGACGGCCTCTTGGGCGGTCAGCGCGTCGGAGGGGCGCGAGACCTGGACATCGCTGGGGCTCTCGGGGTTGGCCGTCGCGGCGAGGACGGATCGCACGTCCTTGACGGCGCCGGGATCGGCGCGCACATAGATCGTGGACACCGATCCGTCGTGGCCGAGGTGGTCGCGGGCGATCGGGGCGCCCACCAGTGCGGCCGTGTCCAGTTCCGGGGCGAGTGGGACGGGGTCCAGCACACCGGCGACGGTGAACCACTCCCCGCCCAGCCACACCTGCTCGCCCGTGCCGCCTGGGCCCACACCGAGGCGGGAGGCGGACTCGCTTCCCAGGACCACCGCGGGGTAGCGGCTGGTCGCCCTGTTGAGCCACGTCCCGCCGGCGAGTTCGAGCCCGAGGCGCTGGCGGAGGTCGAGGGGCACGGCGAGCACTGCGATGCTGCCCGAGCGCTCCGGGGGGACGCGGTCGCTGCGGTAGACCTTCGCGTCGACCTTGCCCACCGCGGTCACCGACTCCACGGGCGGGATCATCCCCACCGCGGCGGCGGCCGTGTCGGGCAGGGCGACCTGTTCGCCCATGAGGTCCGTTCCGGGGGCCACCCTCAGCAGGTTGGTCCCGAGCCGGTCCAGCTGCGCGTTGAGTTCGGCCCTGCTGGACTCCGAGACGCCGACGACCGCGATCACGGCGGCGATTCCTATCGCGATGCCCAGTGCCGAGAGGAAGGAGCGCATGGGCCTGGCCTTCAGGCCCCCGCTTCCCAGGCGAAGGAGGTCGGCGGGGCGCAGAGACGCCGGGCGCGTCGGGTCATCGCGGCGGCGCCTCATTTCGCCTCTTCCGCGGTCCGGTCGGCCTCCGGCTTCCTCGGGGGCCCGGTGTCCCCGACGAGGCGCCCGTCGCGGATCTCCAGTCTGCGCGGCAGCTCCGCGGCGATGTCCCTGTCGTGGGTGATCACGACCACGGCGGTCCCCCTGCCGTTGAGCCTTCGGAGCAGCTCCACGACCTCGCGCCCTGAGGCCGAGTCGAGGCTGCCCGTCGGTTCGTCGGCGAGGAGGAGCCGGGGCCGGGGAGCGACCGCGCGGGCGATCGCCACCCGCTGGCACTCGCCTCCCGACAGCTCGTGGGGGCGGTGGTCCAGGCGGTCGCCGAGACCCACCGTCTCGAGGGCCCGGGCGGCGCGCTCCAGCCGCTCCGGGAGGGGAACACCCGAGTAGAGCAGCCCTTCGGCGACGTTGCGCACTGCCGGCACCCCGGGGGCCAGGTGGAACCGCTGGAAGACGAACCCGATGTGGTGCGCCCGGAGCGCCGACAGCCTGCGGTCGTCCAGCCCGGCGACGTCGCGGCCGCCGATGCGCACCCGCCCTGAGGTGGGGCGGTCCAGGGTGCCGATGATGTTCAGCAGGGTGGACTTGCCCGAGCCGGAGGCGCCCACGATCGCGACCAGCTCCTCCTGCCCGATCCGCAGGCTGACCCCGTCCAGGGCGACGACCCCTCCGGGGAACTCGCGGCGGGCGCGCTCCACTTCGACCAGGCTCATTCGGGCACCCCCACGACCGTTCCGGCCTTGACCTCGGCCCCGGAGACCTCGACCATGCCGCCGCCGAACGCCCCGGTCTCCACTTCGACGTAGCGGTCCTCGCCCTTCTCCCGTACACGGAGCCCGTATCCGCCTTCGCGGAGCGCGATGAGCGCCTCCACCGGGACCGCGAGCACGTCCTCGTGCCGGCCCGCCTCCACCGAGACGCTGACGGGGGCCGCTTCGATCCCCTCAAGGCCCTCCTCGCCCTGGAGTCCGTCCGGGTCGAGGGAGACTTCGACCCGGACGGCCGCCTCGTCGGCGTCCTCGCCGTCCTGTGCGGCGGCCACCGATCCCACGCGGGAGACCTTCCCCTCCACCGACGCGCCGTCGGGCAGCTCGACGGAGGCCGGCTCGCCCTTCCGGATCATGTGCAGCCGGTCGATGCCCACGTCGATGGAGACGACGCGCCGCGTTCCGGTGACCGACAGCAGCGCCCCGGAGGCGGCGCCGCCGAGCTGCGCCTGAACGCCGTCGACGCGTACCTCGCCCTCGGCGACCACGAAGTCGCCGGGGTCGATGTAGCCGGTCCGCTCCATCCCCAGGTCCTTTTGCAGCCGATTGACCGCGCGCGATGTGTCCCAGGTGAAGGTGTCGTCCACGGTGAACCCGCCGTATCCGAGCTCGCTCAGGTTCTCCTCGATCATCCGGACGTCGCGCCCCTTCATCCCCGGCCCCAGCGTCCGGTAGAGGGGCATGCCGCCGTAGAGCAGCGGGGTCGGCCGGTCGTCGGAGCGGAAGACCTGCTCACCGCGGTGGATCCGGTCCCCTGGCTGGGGGAGCCAGGTGAGGGTCCGCTCGCCGAAGGCCCCCTGGACCGGCCGGGACTCGCCGTAGCCGAGGCGGCCTGCGACGCTCTCCTGCTGGACGAGATCGGTCTGGACCACCTCCGCCGTCGCGGGCGGCCCCGCCTCTCCGTCGGCCGGTGCGGCGCTGCAGGACGCCGAGACGCCCACCCCCACCGCGGCGGCGACCGCTCCCACCGCACGCCACGAGCCCTGACCGCGCGGACGCGTACTGCCCGTGCTCGCCATCCTGCTCTTCTCCTCTCGCTCGATCGGGTGGCGGACGGCGCTCAGGCGCATTCCTGGTCGGCGGCGGTGTACTCGTCGCTCTGCGGGTCGACCCCTTCCAGGTCGATGACCCCGTCGGAATCGGGGTCGGGGATGTCGATCCCCTCCTCGCGCATGCATTCGGTCCATGCGCGCAGCTCCTCGATGTCTTCTGGAGAAAATTCCAGGCTCTCCCCGGAGGCGGGGGCGAGGTCTTCGCACGCCTGCATCGCAGAGGCAAGCGTCTCGTCGTCGATGTCGACGCCGCCGGGGTCCTCGCCCTCTTCGGGGAGTTCGAGGCCGTGCTCTCGCAGGCAGGCGTCGTATTCCGCCTGCTGCTGCTCGGGGTCGGCCGCCTGGCTGCTCGCACCGCCTGCGCTGGGAACCTCTTCACCGGAGTCGTTCCCGCCGCAGCCGGCCGCGAGGAGCAGAGCCAGGACGGGGACGGCTGCCAGCACTCGCTGCTTTCCCAATTTCCGCTTCCTCCCCATCGCGTCTTCTGGGCTCCCGAACGTGTTGGACCGCCCGGGGCCGGCGGCGTTCTCGGGCCCGCCGCTTGGGAGGAAAAGCTAGACAGCGCTCAGAAGGCCCGCATCCACCTGCGGTCGCAGGCGGCGGGGGAGGGGTACACGGGAAGTCGTAGTGTCGACCGGCTGCTCAACTGCTGGGCCGCCTACCCGTTGGCGGCTCCCCTGGGGCCTGGTTCTCCTCCCGCGGGGTCGCCGCACCCTTGCCCTCATCGTTTCCAGTAGCCGCTGCTGTCGGACTGCGGGAGTGGGGGGAGAAGTCGGTCGGGGCCGGTTGTGGGCAGTGAAATCGCGGCCCCGGCTTGGAGCCCTCCGGGGATGATCAGCGGCCCGAGGGTGGAGTCGCAGGCCCAGGCTCTGTTTCCGCTTTTGTAGGAGGGGCGTTCTGCAGGGGTCCGCCGGTGGCGCAACGCTGCAGGGCAAAAGGGTGCGGGCTCTCTTCTCCTCTGGAGAGGGGGCGTTCGGGTCTTCTTCGAGCACGCGGCAAGTTTGGCCCGGGGAACTTTGGGCCGCCTCGTCCCTACGAGGTTGGCAGAAGCGGCAAAAGGCTCAATGCCGGGTGGCCCCGCCGTCCGCGTCCGGGCGCGGGATGCGCGCTCGAATCCGCCAGCCGCTGCCGGGCGCGGGGCCGGCTTCGAGCTCTCCGCCGTGGATCATGACCCGCTCCCGAAGCCCGATCAGCCCGGCCCCTCCTCGCTGTGCGGAGGAGAGGGCAGGCGGACGCGCACCACCCGCCCCGGTATCGGTGATGGCCACCTCGACGAAGGCGTCGCTGATCTCGATGCCGACGGAGGCCTCCACCCGGGGGCCGGCGTGCCGACGTGTGTTGGTCAGGGATTCCTGCACGATACGGAGTACGCATAGGCGCAGGCTCGCCGACAGCTCCTCCATATCGCCCTGCTGATCGAAGTGGATGACCAGCCCCGCCTCGCGCGCCCGCTCGACGAGGTCGGCCACGCTCTTCGCTCCCGGAGCCCCATCGGCGTCCTCTCGGAGGACGCCGAGGACTCTGCGGACGTCCACGATCGCCTCGCGCCCGGTGTCGGCGGCCTTGCGCATCGCCGCGGCGGCCTGACCGGGATCGACACCTGCAGTGAAGGCGGCTCCTTCGGAGAGGGAGACCATCACCCCGAGGCTGTGGCCGACGATGTCGTGCATCTCTCGGGCGATGCGGTTGCGCTCGGCCGCTATGACCAGTTGGATCTGCTGATCGCGCTGGAAGCGGAGCAGGCTGGTCTCGCGTTCCAGGGCCTGGATGCGCTCCCGGCGCGCCCGCATGATCAGGGCGAGGACCACCGTGACGAAGGCCAGTCCGGTCAGTGAGAGGACGATCGCCGTACGCCCCCACAGCGTCGTGTCGGGCAGCCAGCGCGCCGCCGCGCCGACGCCCGACACGGTCAGCAGCAGACCCGCCGCCCCCTGCCACCACGAGCCGCGCACGATGAGGTGGTAGAGGGCGCTGAAGAGAGCGAACTCGCCGGGCACGGTGATCCCCGAGTACCACTGCACCAGGGCCAGCCCCCAGATGGCCGCGAACGTCGTTCCCGGCACCCGCCTGCGCCCCAGGAGCAGTGCGCAGAAGCCGGCGTGAAGGATCAGCGGCAGGGCGGTGCCCTGCTGGGGGGTGGGCCATAGCAGGGGGAGGCCGACGAGGAGGAGCACCCCCGGCAGCACGGTGTCGGCCGCGGGCAGCCCTACACCGCCCAGCGGTGAGCGGGGTGCGGGATGCACGGCGGGGGACGGGCAGGCGGTGGCGGGGCTCATGCCACGATCATGCCAACCGGTGCCCCTCGGCTTCTCCCGTGACGCCTTCACCCCGCGACCCGGGGGCGGGGGAGCCTGTCCGCCGTGATGAGCTGGGTGGTGGCCAGCTCGCGGTAGAGCTCGTCCTCTTCCATCAGGGAGGCGTGGTCGCCCACGGCGCGCACCCGGCCTTCTTCCAGGACGACGATCCGCTCGACGGCCGTCACCGTTGACAGCCGGTGGGCGATGAGAAGGACGGTGCACTTCTCGGCCGCCAGCTCCACGGTCTCCTGCAGGGCCGCTTCGCTGCGGGCGTCGAGCTGGGAGGTCGCCTCGTCGAGCAGGAGGACGTCGGGGCGCCTCAGCAGTGCCCGGGCGATCGCGAGCCGCTGGCGCTCGCCTCCTGACAAGGCCGCCCCCCGGCTGCCGACCCGGCTGTCCAGCCCCTGGGGGAGGCCGCGGACGAAGTCCTGCAACCGAGTCCGGCTCAGTACCCGGAAGATCTCCTCATCGGTGGCGCCGGGCGCCCCATAGCAGAGGTTCTCCCGCACCGTGCCGTCGAGCATCGCGGCGTCCTGCTCCACGTAGGCGATCCGCTCGCGCAGTTCGGCTCTGCTCCTCGTTCGGACGTCGACCCCATCGAAGAGAATGCGGCCGTGGTCGGGGTCGTAGAAGCGCTGGAGCAGCTCGAAAAACGTCGTCTTTCCCGCCCCTGAGGGGCCTACCAGCGCCGTTCTGGCGGCGGGAGCCGCTTCGAAGGCGAGCGAGGACAGGACGGGCTCCCGTTCCGGGTAGGCGAACGTCACGTCCTGCACCGTGACCCTCGGCGGACCGCCCGGGTCCCTTCCCACCTCGCCGTCGACGTCCTCCTCGACGGCCTTGTGCGCCACCTCTTCGATCCGGCGCAGCGCCCCCAGTCCCTGGGAGAGCATTCCGCTGCCTGATACCAGGGAGAACACGGGGGCGATGAGCCGGAACAGGTAGAGCAGGAAGGCGATGAGCACCCCGAGCTGCACCGTCCCGGCAGCGACGAGGGCTCCGCCCGCGCCGAGGACCACGAGGAAGGACACCTGGACGGCCAAGCCCGACAGGACGCCGATGACAGCCTGGTAGCGGGCTCCGCGCATGCCCGCGGCGTAGGCCCGCTCGGCCGCCTTTTCGGCCTCCCGGATCTCCCGTTCCTCCGCCCTGTTGGATTTGACCGTTCGGGCGGCGCCCAGTGATTTCTCCAAAGAGGCGCCGAGGGCGCCGATCTCCTGTTGGGTGGCGTCGCTCGCCCGGCGGATCTGCGGCATGAAGAACAGCGCTATGGCCCCGATGGTCAGCATCACCCCGGTTGTGACCGCGAAGAGAGTGGGGTCGAGGAAGAGCATGATGGCCAGGGCGGTGATGAGCGTTATCGCGCCGTCCAGGATCTGCACGATCCCCGAGGACGAGGCCTGCTGGAGGAGCTGGCTGTCAGAGGTCACCCGGGTGGTCAGGTCCCCCGGGGAGGAGCGGTCGAACTCCGATATTCGAAACCTGATCATTCGTCCTATGAGCCCTTTTCGGACTCTGATTATCATGTTCTGCGACATTCGCTCGCCGAACCAGATGGTGGCGGCGTTGAAGGCGCCGGCGAGAACCACAAGGGCGACCAATAGCAGAATGGGCGTGGCCAGGCCTCCGCCGCCCTCAAGCGCACTGATCACCCGCGAGGCGAGAAGCGGCTGCATGAGGCCGGCCGCGCTCGACCCCAGGGTGAGGACGAGGACGAGGATCATCGCCCTTCGATGGGGGCGGATGTAGGGGAGAAGGCCGCGCAGTGCGCCCGCGGTCCCTCCCGACGCCTTCTCGTCTCCCTCTGACATCGCTCACCCCTTTTCGGTGCGGAATTGCAAATCAAAATCCATTGGTGTTCGGAATGGGCCGGGTTTCTTCGCCGGCGGGCCGGGGCGGGATACAGCCTAGTGAGATTCGAGCGCGGCACGGAAATATGGCCGAAGCCGGACACGTTGACCACGGCTTTTGATCATGATCAAGCCGCGCATCAATGCGCGATCAACTCTTTCTCCTCGATCTCCCTGCTCAGTCGCTTGGAGGGTGAAAAACAACTCGGGCCTCTTGTGCTGGATGACCCCCGAGTGAAAGCTATGACATGTCCGAAATGCGGGTGAGTGCTCCTCGGTGACCGCGACCGCTTCCATGTTCGCGGCCGGCGGGTTGGACATGGGCGAGGAGTTTCCATTTCGCGCTTTCGGGTGCAACCGATCCGATGAGAGAAAGAAGAAGGAAATGCGGACCGACGAGCTGTTCGACGGCTACACCACCTACACCAGCGCCGACGAGCTGAACCTGTTCGAGGACGAAATGGCCGAGGCCGGCTACACGCCCTCCTCCGCTCCGTGCATTCGGCTTTCCGCTGAGACCGTCCGCCAGACCATCAAGTGGGAGTGCTGACAGCCGAATCCGGCCATCACCGGTCCGAGCGGTGAAGCGGCGGTCCCCGGGGGAGCGATCCCCGGGGACCGCCCCCACCGCGGCGGCCTCTGGGGACATTCTCCCGCCAGGCGCGACCGATCCCGATAACAGAAAGAAGAAGGCAATGCGGACCGATGAGCTGTTCGAGGGCTACACCGCCTACACCAGCGCTGACGAGCTGAACCTGTTCGAGAGCGAAATGGCCGAGGCCGGCTACACGCCCTCCTCTCTGCTGTGCTTGCGGGGCGGGGTCGAGACCATCCGCCTGACCATCGTCCTCAGCTGCTGACGAGCACGCGCGTTCGACCGATGATGCGGCGGGCTCCGGAGAACCGGTCTCCGGGACCCGCCCCCGCCCCAGGACAAGGAGCCCCACCACGATGGCGTCGGACAACGCCAGACCCCCCTCACCCGGCCCCCAGCCCTACGGCGCCCGCAACACCCTCCTGATAGGCACCGGGGCACTGAGCGTCTCCCTCTTGCCCTTCTGGCTGAACTGGATCCGCGAGCTCCACCCCGAGACCACCGTGCGCACGGTGCTCACACGAGGTGCCCGGAGGTTCGTCAGCCCCGAGGCGCTCGCCGCGCTGAACCCCGGCGGCGTCCTCCTGGACGAGTGGGGCGGGCCCCGAGGGGAGAGCCGGAAACAGGCACCGCACGTCGCCTGGTCGGAGTGGGCGGATGCAGTACTGGTCTACCCGGCCACGGCGCACTTCCTCGCACGCCATGCCCTCGGACTGCCTGAGACCCCCTCACTGCTCACCCTGCAGTGCTTCTCGGGTCCGATCGGATTGGCGCCCTCCCTACCGCCGGGTTCCCTGGACTCCCCGGCGGTCCAGGAGCACCTGCGCGCACTGGCCCGGCTCCGCAACGTCGTGCTCGCTCCGTGCGAGTCGGCGCGCAGCGCTACCACCGGAAAGGTGGGAAACGGTGCGGCCGCCCCCCTGCCCGAACTGATGTACCTGGTCGAAGGACTCAGGAACAGGATCGGCCTCCGAGGCCGACACGAATCGGGGGAGCCCGCCGATGCGGCCTGACCCCTCTTCCCCGATCGTCGCCGAGTACGGCACAGGCCTGGTCCGGACCCGGATCACCCGGGAGGGCGAAGGGTGCTACCTCTGGTCGAGGACCGCCGGTCGCGAGGACGGCCCCTCCCCGAGCCTGGCTCCGGAACCGCTGCTCGCGCGGCTCCCCCTCCATCTCCCCTCCTCTGCGGCCGAGATCGCCGTCGGCCTGCCCGCCGACGGCGGAGTGCGCTACCGCCTCCGCGGCCACCGGACACTGGCAGAGCTCCTGATCGGCTCCGGTGGAGCGAACGCCTCACCGGGCGCCTGCAGGGCCCTGCGGTCGGTGGGCTCGACCCTGCGCGCCCTGCACTTGGCCGGCCTGCCGGAGGAGGGAGGAAAAGGGCAGGGCGCACACCGCCGCCCGCCGGCGCTGGGCAGGCTGCGGTCATGGCTGCGCCCAGCCCTCCCGCAGGCGAACGCTCCCGGAGAACGCCTCCGCGCGGCAGCCTTCCAGCGGCTCGGAACCGCCCGATGGGAGCGGATGGCCTCGTGGTGCACCGGCATGCTCGGCTTGGACGGGCCGGGAGCCGAAGAGGTTCTCCTCCACGGAGCCCCGTCGATGGGAACGATCGTTCTCCACGGTGGCGGTACCCAGATCCTCAGCGGCGAGGCCCTGGCCGCAGGGGCGGCCGAATACGACGTCGGTTGGATCCTGGGGGAGATCACCGAGATCACAGGCTTCCCAGCGGCGCTCACAGGCGGCCCGGACCGGGAGGACTCTGCGGGGGAGACGCTGGCGGACGCCCTCAGCGACGGCTACGGTGCGCCGCTCGACGGCACACTCCTCGCCCGGATGGCGGCCCTGCGCGTCGCCCTCCACATGCACGACTTCGCCACCGCCGTCGGGTGGGCCGACCAGCTGGAGGAGTACCTGGACCCGCTCGCCGAACTCCTCGACACCGCCCAGGGCGCCGACGGAGTCGCCTCCCCCCGCACCGGCCCGCCGGAAAGGTACCTGGTGGCCCCCGCCCCGCTCACCGGTGCCCCCGACGTCAACCGGGTGCTGGCCGAACTGGGGTTGGGGCGAATGGAGGGCTCCAGCCTGGTGTCCTTCTCCGGGCGCAACGACAACTGGAGGGGGACCACCGACACCGGGGCCGCCGTCTTCGTCAAGCGCATCCTTCCCGAGAGCGGCACGGCCAGCCCCTCCTTCGACCGGTCGGTGGCTTTCGAGCGGCTGGTGCAGGCCGCCCCCGAAAGCGCTCCGCCGGCCCCGCACTGCCTCGGCTGGGACCAGGGCACAGGGCTTATCGTTTGGGAGGGACTGGCCTCGACCGCCTCGGCGGCGGTGCTCGCCGACGAGGACCGCTTCACCGAAGCACACGCCCGACGCGCGGGCAGGATCCTCGGGACGCTGCACAGTATGCGGTCCCTCCCCGAAGCCGCCGTCGACACCTCCCCGCCGGCCATGCCGCCGATGGAATGGGCCGAGGCCCTGCCCCTGGAGCTGTACCTGTCCAGCAGCATGGCGGAGCTGGAGGCCTGGAACCTGATCCAGCAGGACCGGGAACTGGTCTCGGCTCTGCGGCGGCTGCGCTCCTGGGAGGCCGAGGCCCCCCGGACCCCCGCCCACTGCGACTTCCGGCTCGACCAGCTGATCCTGGAAGGATCCCGGATGCTGCTGAGCGACTGGGAGGAGTTCCGGATCGCCGACCCGGCCCGGGACGTGGGAGCCTTCGCCGGCGAATGGCTCTACCGCGCCGCCACCGGAGGCCCCCGGGGCCACCATGGCGGGGGACTCCCCGGACCGGACCCCGACGGCGACCCCCACACCGGGATCATCTCGCGCACCCGGGCGAAGTTCATCGCAGACCGGCCCCTCGTCGAAGCGCTATGGCAGGGTTACCGCAGCGCCCGCGACCCCGATCCGGGCTTCGCCGAGCGCGCGGCGGCCTGGGCCGGCTGGTACCTGTTCGAACGGCTCATCGCCACGGCCAGGGAGAGGCCCCGGCTCTTCGCCGGAGTCAAGGCCGCAGCGGGTATAGGGCGCCGGGCCCTTCTGACGCCCGCCGACGCCGCCCCGCTGCTGGGACTGGCAGCCCGGCCTGCACCGACCGCACAGGAGGCGCACCGATGAGGGACCCCGCGACCGCACGGCTGCACCCCCGCATCACCGCCCTGCTGCGGCGAGTGGAGATAGGGCTTCCTGAACTGAGGGCGCGGGTCGACGGCGAGGAGGTGAGCGCGGAGAGCGCCGCAGAACTCCGCGGCCGGCTGGCGGCCAGGCTCTACTCCACCCTCCACAGCGGCGAACCGCCCTCCGCGGACGGCCCGCGGCCGCGCACACTGCGCGACACCCGGATGGAGCGGCCGCTGCGGGAGGCGGTCCCCCACCGCTCGGCGTCCTCCCCGGCCCGCATCGCCGCACCGGTCCGGGACGGGGACGGGCACGCTGTCGTCCTCCTCTCCGATGTCCGCGTCCGCATCCCCCGCACAGCGGTCGCCCGACCGGGGGAGCTTCACCCCGGGATGAGCGTGGACGTCGCACTCCCGGCGTCCCGAGCCCTGCTGTCCCCGGGCTTCTTCCTGGCCGACGGATCGCGCGGAGCGGCCCTCGGCGCCAGCGAGGTGGCGCGGCTCTTCGTCCACATCACCTCCCCGGGCGCCGCGCCGACCATCTGGCGCTCGGTCCTGGAGGCCCTGGAAGAGCGGGCCCTGCACTACCGGGCCAAGGTCCTCTCCGCCCGCGACGCCTTCCCCCGGCGCGACGCACTGGTCGTCTACACCGCGGAAGCCGACGCCTCCGCGCTGGACGCGGTGGCCGCTCAGATCACCGGCATGCCCGGCATCGGGTCGGAGACCTCCCCCTTCGCCCGCCCCCTGGCCCCCGGCATCGCGCGGGCCAGCGAGCCCGCCGACGGGCGCCCCGGCCACCGAGGGCTCAGCTTCGGCCAGCACCGCTCCCGCGCCTTGGCAGAAGGGCTCATCACCCACGCCTCGGCCCCGGAGCGGCGTACCCGGGAAGCGGCCGTCGCCGAAGCGTTCACCGCGGCGGGCATCGACCCCACCGACCCCTCCCGCAACCTCACCGCCCCTACCACCCCGCAAACGCACCCCGACACCGGGAAGGAACCGCAATGAGCCTTGACACGGGAAACGGCACCGACGAGGGCCTCGCCGACGACCTGGAGCTCAGCGGCCACTACGGCGACGGCCTCGCAGAGGTCTACGACCGGCTCTACCCCGTGACCGAAGGCGTCGAGGAATGCGCCGGCTTCGTCGCCGGCCTGTGCCCGCCGGGCGGCTCGGTGCTCGAGCTCGGCGTGGGCACCGGCAGGATCGCTCTCCGACTCGCCGAACGGGGCCTGCGCGTGCACGGAGTCGACGCCTCGCAAGGCATGCTGGCCCGGCTCGCCGAGAACGACCCTGAAGGCACCGTCACCGCCACCCGGGCCACGTTCACCTCGATGCGCCTGGGGGAGAGGTTCGACACCGCGCTGGCCGCCTATAACGCCCTGTGCTGCGTGCTCTCCCAAGAGGACCAGATCAGGGCCATCGCCAACATGCGAGACCACGTGCGCCCGGGCGGGCACCTCGTATTCGAGACGTTCGACCCGGCGCACGAATCGGGGAACGGGATCACCATGCACCCCCTGGGCCCGGGCGGCGTCATGTTCGAGTCCGTCCAGGCCATGCCGGGCGCTCAGATGACCTTCATGACCAGCGCCCTCTTCCGGGAGGGAGCGCCCGAGGTGACGGTGGGCTTCATGCGACCCGTCCACCCCTCCGAACTCGACCTGATGGCCCGCATCTGCGGACTCCTGCCGACGGGCCGCTACAACGGATGGTCGGGCCGGGACTTCACCGGCGGTGGCGACATGTGCGTTTCGGTGTACCGCAGGCCTGAGGAGGACGCCGGTGAGTGAATCTCCGGTCTTCTCCATCGGTTCCCCGCTCCAACCGCGCCTACCCGGTGACGTTGTCCCCTACGGGCGCCTGGTCCAGCGCTCCGGCGCCCACAGGATGTGGTTCGGCCAGAGCCGGCTCATCGAGACCCAGCAGATCATCTCCTTCATGGCGGGAATGGGGATCCGCATCCCCTACGGGTCAGGGGTCTCCCTGACCGCCCTGCGCCACCCCTACGACGCCGCCGTGGCCGCCAACTCGATCGCCACCTTGACGGGGCACCCCTACACCGCCGGTTACGGTGCGGCCCATCCCGGCTTCGTCCGCGGGCTGCGCGGCCGCCCCTACGACAGCCCCAGGAAGGCCGCCGCCGAATACGCAGATCTCATGCGCCGCCTGCTATCGGGCGAAGAGGTCGCCTTCGAAGGCGAGTACTTCTTCCACCAGGGCCTGGAGCCGCTCGAGGGGGGAGGAGACGTCGAGGTCGGGCTCGGCGTTCTGCGCCCCCGGATGGCGGCCGCCGCTGGCCGTATCGCCGATGTGGCGATCACTTGGCTGACACCGCCGGCCTACCTCCGCTCCGTCATCGCCCCCGAGCTGAGGAAAGGTGCCGTCGGCCGCGAATCCGCGCCACGGATCGCCACCATGGTGCAGATCGCCGTGCGCCGTCCCGGACGCGACCCGGTCGAACTGGCCGACCTGTGCGCAGGGCTGCACCTCAGGGCACCGCACTACCGCGCGATGCTGGCGGAGGCAGGGATCGGCCTGGGAGACGGCAGCAGGGACAGCGCCGCGGCCCTGGTCGACAGCGGGGTCTTCCTCTACGGTTCACCGGAGGAGATCGCATCCGGGCTGCGCGAGTACCACGCGGCGGGGGTCCAAGAGGTCGTCCTGAAGGCGACCGGGCCGCACATGGGCGAAGGGTTGCGTCCCGCGATCGACGACCTGATCGCCGTTCTCACCTGCCTCCGCCTCATGGACGACGCGGACTCTGGGAAGGCAGGGAAGGCATGACCGCGCCGGGCCCCTTGACCTCGGTCGTCCTCGGCAACGGGCTCCGAGTCCGCCTGCTGCCGACCGGCCACCGCGGTGTCGCCTGCGTCGTCTTGACTATCGCCTCGGGGGCCGGCTCCGACCCCTGGGAGGCGAGCGGGCTCGCCCACATGGTGGAGCACCTCACCTTCCGCAGGGCCCCCGCCCCGGGGGGAGGCGTAGGTGCGATCGAACGGGCGGGAGGCATGTGCAGCGCCACGACCCATCACGAGCACACCGAGTTCGTCAGCGTCCTCCCCGCGGAATCAGTGGACGAGGCGCTCGCTGCGGAGGCGCACCGCCTTCGCCCGCCGGAGACCGGCGCTGAGGCGCTGCGCGGTGAGCGCGGTGTCGTCCTCGCCGAGATCGCCGCCCTCTCCTCCGGGATCGCCGCCTTTCCATGGGACAGGCTGCCACCGCTGCTCCACGGCCCCGGCCCCCACACCCGGCTGCCCCACGGAGAGCGCGATGCCGTCGCCCGCCTCACCGGCGACACCGCCGCGGAGTTCCACTCCGCGCACTATGTCCCCTCCAACACGGTGGTGACCGTGGCCGGGGACATCTGCCCGCAACGCACACTGGAGAGCGTCGGGCGCCACTTCGAGTCCTTCCCTCCCGGAGGCGGTCCGGCGGTGCCCGACCCCCCGGCCCGGCCCCTGGACCCGGGCGCCCACCGCGCCGAGGAGCGCGGCGGCCCCCCAGGGATCGTCCTCGCCGCCATCGGCTACCCCGCGGCGGCCCTTCGCCCGGACCGCCCCGGCTCGCTCGGCGGCCTCGTGGTCGCAGAGCTGCTCGCGGCCCGGTTTCGCGGCCATGTCAGCCGAAGGGCCGACCTGCTGTCGGCCCGCGTCGACCATGGCCGCCCCGGGCAGCGCTTCACCTCGGCCGCGGCCAGCACCCTGGCCGTCCGCATCGCCCATCCGGACACCACAGACACCGGTCGGCTGGTCGCCGAAGTCGACGGCGAACTCGAGCAGATCTCCTCGGGGCGCTTCTCCGAACAGGAAATGCGGCGCGCCGTCGCCGCACTCACCCTGGAACAGCTGCGCCTCCTGGACGATCTGGCTTCTGTGGCCGCGGGCATCGGCCGGTCCGAGGCCGTGCTCGGCGACCCGGCCCCCCACCTCGAACTGTCCAAGGAGCTGGAGGAACTGCGCTTCGATCAGGTCTGCGCGGCCGCAGGGCGGTCGCGCGAGGGCGGCCGCGCCGTCGTCCGCGTCCTTCCCCGGGAGGAGCCGTGAGCCCGTTGGCCCGACTTCAGGACTTCCTGCACGAGCAGACCACCCCGGAGGGGGCGAGGATCATCGTCTTGCGCCGCCCCGGTTCGGGCGTGGTCGACGTCCGCCTCGCGCTGCCTTTCGCCCGCGTGGTCCCAGGCCTCAGCGCGCCGATGGAGCTCCTCGCCGCCTGCCTGGTCGATGACTGCAGGACCCGCCAGGACATGGCCGAGCACGCCGGGTCGGTGCGGGCGGCCCTGGGCCCAGAGGAACTGGTGGTCTCGGCCGGCGCGCTCGCCTCCGGGACAGAGCCGCTGATCGCGGCCGTCACCGAGGCGGCCACAGCGGCCCGCTACACCCTCCCTGCCGTGGACCGCGCCCGGAGAAGGCTCGCCTCCCGCCCCCGGACCGGACTCGGGCGCCGAACGGAACTGCTGCTGGAGGGCTGGCCAGGGGCGGCGGCCTTCGCTCCCGCACCGGCGGACGCTCTCGCGGAGACGGGCCCCGGGGACCTGGAAAAGACCCACCTGCGCCTCATCGCCCCCGCGGGTGCGGTCCTCGTCATCGTGGGCGACGTCATTGCGGAGCAGGCGATGGAGGCGGCGTGCGGAAGGCTGTCGGGATGGCGGGGGGCGCCTCCCTGCCTCGACCTTCCCGAGCGGGAACTCGCCGGGGCGGAGCAGGTCGCGTTCCTGCCCGAGCCCGGGGAGGCACCGACCGAGATGGTCCTGCACGGCCCGGCCCCGAAACTGGGGGCCCCCGGCCACGCCGCTTTCCACCTGGCCAACCTCCTCGTGGCCGGCTTCTTCTCCGGACGGCTCGTCCAGAGGCTGCGCCACCGCGCAGAGATCGCCTACCAGGTGGACTCCTCTATACGACGCTTCCGGCGCACCGCCTGGACGGAGATCTCGGCCAGGGCCGTTGCCGGAACGCGCCCCGATGCGCTCCTCCAACAGACCTCTGCGGCCCTTGACGAGCTCGCGGAGAGCGGGCCGGCCCCAGGCGAGCTGGAAGCGGCGAGGCGGTTCTCCCTGGGAACGCTCAGGACCGCCTGCACTTCCGGGGGCGCCCTGGCCGACGCCATGACCGGGTACGCGTTGAGCGGCGAGCACCCGCTGTGGATGCTGAGCCGCGAGGAGAGCCTGGCGGCCGCGGGAGCCGGCGAAGTGACCGATGAGATCCGTGCCCGGCTCACCCCCCGGTCCCTGAGCGGGGTCGTGTCCTTCGGGACGCTGAGGGGCTCGTGAGGCCGCCGCGCTGAAGCAGAGCCCGCCGCCCCTGTTCCGCACCTCCCGCCGGTCCGGGACGACGCCCGGTCGGCGAAACCGCCGAACCATCCCGCTCGCAGTAGGCCCGCTGGTCGACGCCCTCCTCGGCGCCGGCGCGCTGGCCTGGCTGGCGTCCCGCACCGCCTCCGGGCTCCCCTGCGAGGCCTGGCGGTATGTGGCCGAATCACTCGAGGCCGGGCGTTCGCGCTACCGGATCCTGTTCGAGCTGCGCCGCCGGAGGGCATCCCGCCTGCTCACGGAGGCAGGCCGACCTGTGCGGAGCGGGCGGGGCCGGCAGGGCGCCGGGGCCGCGCCGCAGGCTGCCGCCGCCGGAGTGCGCACCCGGTAGGAGGATGGGGGCCGGCACGACACCTCCGACACGGACAAGGGGACCCCTCATGGTGAAAGTCGCCATCCAGCCGTCCTTCGGCAACGCCGCGGCCAGGCAGCACTGGAAGGACACCCTCGATGAGGAGGTCGACTTCACCTCCGGCCACCGCCGCCAGGCCCTGACCGCCCAGGAGTACGCCCTGCTGGAGCAGGCCCACCCCCAGGGGCGGGCCAGGTTCTGGGGCGCCACCAAGGCCCAGGACAAGAACATGCAGCGCCTGGGCCCCGGCGACGTGGTCCTGTTCACCGGCAAGAAGCAGGTCCGCGGCGTGGGCGAGATCGGAGTGCGCTTCCGCAGCGCGGCCTTCGCCGAGACCCTGTGGGACCCCGACCCCAAGAACGGCGCCTGGCTCAACGTCTACTCCCTGTCTTCCTTCACCCCCTTGGCGATCCCCTACGAAGAGGTCTGGGCGCTGCCGGGGTTCAACCACGGGGACAACTTCATGGGGCTGCGCGTCCTGGACGAAGAACGGGCCCGCACCGTCCTGGACGGACTGGGCATCACCCCCGAGGGCCACCTGCGCTCCCTCATCGACCAAGAGGCGCATGTGGAGGAAGAGCTCCTGGCGTCCCTGGCGGGAAGCCAGGCGGTCCCCCTGGAAGCGGTCCACACCCCGGCGACCTCCTATGAGCGCGCCGCGGGCGGGATCACCGTGCGGCGCACTGAGGCGCTGCTGGTCCAGGAGTTCGCCTCCACCCTGGAAGGCGTGGAGGTCCAGCGGCTGCGCACCCCGGCGGGAGTCACCGACGTCTACCTCAGCGGTCCGCAGGGCGGCGAGCTGATCGAGGCCAAGAGCGGAAGCACCCGCAGCTATGTGCGCCAGGCCCTGGCCCAGCTTCTGGACTACGCGGCCCACACCGACCGGCCCGTCGACCGGGTCTGGGGGCTGTTCCCCCGCGAGCCTGCGGCCGACCTGGTGAAGCTGCTGCACCGCTACGGGATCGGCTGCATCTACCGGACCGCCCCCAAGCAGTTCGTGCGCCTGGCGCCGCCGGAGGACAGCCAGGAGCTCATCGTGCAGTTCTGGTGAGCCCGGACCGCCTGCCCCGGAGCCGCTACGCCCGCAATGAGGGCGCGTCGGCTCCAGAGTTGTGAGGTGTTGAACGGTCGCGCCGCTGCCGCGCAGAGGCAACCGCAGGATCCACCACCCGCACGCAGGCGGACCGGCCGCCCCTGGGAGCGGTGGAGAGCCCGCTCCCAGCCTCTAGGAGGTCGGGGGTCGCCACGGCGGATCGGCCCCGTTCGCCGGCCTCGCGGGTGATCTCGGGAGTCCGGTACCGGCTAGGAGGACGAGCATGGCCATTCCCCGACGCGACGAGACCGCCGCCTCCGGCCAGGAGGGGGTGGAGGTGGTGCTGGTGGGCGGCCCGCCCGACTGGCACGGCACCCGGATGCGCGTGCCGGATGCGGGACGGGGCGTGATGCTCGCCTCCGCCTATGCCCCGTCCCGCATCGCCGGGCTGGGCCCGCCCCCGCGGGCGGTCTATGATCCCGATCCCGCCCCCCTCTTCTCACTGGTCGCGGTGTGGTGGTTCCGCGGCTGGTCCCCGGCCTCCGCCCAGCCGGCGGAGCGGGACCGGCTTCCCTGCCTGGCTGAGCGAGAAGAGGTCACCCCCTAAGCGAGGCGGACGACATGCTCACCGGGTGGATGACCCGGAACGGTACCGAGTGGCTGATCTCCCGCCATCTCGTGCACCGGGTCTATGAGGGGGAGGGAGAGGCCGGCGGCACGGTGGAGGTGTGGCGGGTGCGCGCCCACCTCGCGGCCGGTGAGGGCTCAGGGGAGGAGTCGCTGTGGGAGCTGGTGCGCGACCCTGTGGTGGGGATGGTCCCGGTCCGGGCCGAACCCGGGTGAGCGGGCGGGCATACCGCTGCGGAGATCGGCCCGTCCAGGCCGGGATGCGGGGGCGCGCACCTGGAGGAGCGGGGCTATGGTCAGGCTCCCTGGACTTCACCGACGACCAGGTGCGCACACTCGCTGAGCAGTCCATCGCCAGGCCGAACAGGCCACCGAGGCCATCACAGTGCTCGGCGAACGCATCTCCGCCGGCGGCCGCGAACGTGAAGCCTGCGAGCGGCTGATGGGAGGGTTCGGCCCGCGAGGGCATGTCGGTGGTGATGAACTCCCGCGCCGTGGCCGGCCCCGGTCAGCCCGCCGACAGCACCGGGTCGGCCGGCGGAGGGTACGGGGATGGGGCTGCCTGCCCCGGGCGCCCTCGGAGAGCGGCCGTATCGGCGGCTACCCCTCCCCATCACGACCGGGACCGTCTGGAGTCGGGCGGGCCCGATCGCGGGGCCGGGTGAGGAACACCAGTCCCATGGCCGGCGGCATCGACAGCGCCAGCGGCGCCACGGCGTCCAGCAGCCGCTCCTGCCGGTTCTCGGTGCACTGTTCCGGCTCTTCCTCGGCCTCGACGAGGTCGGAGTAGGAGGGGGACTCGGGCGGGGAGAGGGCAGGGGGGCGGCTGCACAGCCTCCAGGACCCGTCCCAGTCCTCGACCACGGGGACGAACAGCAGTGCGGCGGCCCACCCCCAGGACGCGAGCGCGGCCAGACCGCAGATCCAGGCCAGCATCGGCCGCAGCTCGGCGAGCGCGCGCTCGCGCGCCCGCCGGGCCTCGGCGTCCTGGTGGATACGGCGCAGGTGCTCCTCAGAGGACACCGGCACCTCCCCGGCGATGGCGCGCGGTCCCGCCGCAGCGGTGGGCGTCTTCACGGGGCGCCAGCGGGCCTTGCCCGGCGCGGGGGAGGAGGGCGGGGGCGTTGGTGCTCATGGTCGCCGACCATAGCGCGGAGCAGGACACGGCGCCGCCCGGCGAAGGGCTCCCCCCATGGCCAGCAGCCCTCTGTCCCCGTGACGCCCTCCTCGCCGGCGCCGGCCTCTTCACCGGGCACTCTGATACCGACCGGCTGCTGCTGGCCTGGGCCGCCTCGATGAAAACGGACAACACCCGCAAGGCCTACCGGAACGACGTGCTGAAATGACGGGACTACCTCGCCCGCGTCTACGACCTGGACCTGCTGCAGGCACGGCAGGCGCACGTGGACACCTGGCGCCACGCGCTCGGCGAGCGGCCCTCGACCGTCGCTCGGCGGCTGGCCGCGGTGGTCCGCTTCTACCGCTATGGGCCGAAGCAGGCCTCCCAGCTCGGCATCGACCTGGAGCGGTGGGGGCTGGACCACAACCCGGCCTCCGACGTCGAGCGCCCCCGGGGGGGGATTCCGCTGCGTTGGTCAGGCAGGGAGACCTCCTGCGCAGGCGCCGGCGGCACCGAGGCCGCAGCGAAGCCGGAGGCCGTGCGAAAGCGCCTCAGCGGGAAACCCGGGGCCGGGCGAGGATAGCCCCGGCCGGTGTGTCCCTTCCGGGACGGCGGTTCATCCCCTTTGGCGGGGAGGGGAAGCCGAGGGCCTGGGCCTGCACGCGGTCGAGGCCGGCCTCGACCATCTGCGCGATCACCGCCGAGTGCTCTTCGGCGGTGAGCCCGACCGGCCCGGGGGCGCCGCAGAGGAGGGCCTGGCCGCGGGTGCGCACGGCCCCGTCGGGGGTGGGAAGGCGCAGTCCGCGACGGCGCTGGCGCCCCTGTCGTTGATCTTCTCGATGCGTTCGTCCGCCGATTCCAGGACCTCGCCCTGCTCCTCGGCGGGCAGGGCCCGTAGACCGTGGTCCGTCGGTGTCGGGGGTGTGTGGCCCATTGCGGTCGGCTGCATGGCGTCTGTGGGAGTCGGAGCGGTCACCGACCTGCCGTATGCCGGATGCAGTGGGCCCGGCCGTCCGGAGCCAGGTGCTGCGAGGCCTTCGGCCGGCCCGGCCCTGCCGGAGAAACGGCTCCCGGACGGCCGCGGCGACCAGGGCGCACGGGGCCCGCCGGCGGGTCCCGTGCCATTGCGGCGCATGCCCGCAGAAGACGGTGCGCCCACAGAAGGCCCCGCAGCGCCGAGGGGCTCTAACGCGCACACCGGGGGAAGACCAGAACACCCCGCATGCCCGCCTCTGTTCTTCGCGGGGTCCGGTTCCTCTGCAGAACGCCCCCGCGGCCCCGAATCCGAGGGCGAAAGAGCCGTTGAGGCGATCCAGTCCGGGGCGGAGGAGCGGAGGCTTTCCCAAAAAACGCGGAAAGCCCCGCCGCAGGGCGGGGCCGAGGTGATTGCGCACCGGGCTACTCGGAGGCCGCCTCGTACTCGGCCACGATGGCGGCCGGAATGCGGCCGCGCTCGTTCACCTGCTTGCCCTGGGCCTTGGCCCAGGCGCGGATCTCCGCGCTGCGCTCGCGGCTGGGGGCGCTGCGCTGCTGGCGGCGCCCGCGGGCGGCCTTACCCGGAGCCTTGCGCGCGGCCTGGACGAACGGTGCCAGGGCGTCGCGCAGCTGGGAGGCGTTGCCCGCGCTGAGGTCGATTTCATAAGTGGTGCCGTCTACGCCGAACGAAACGGTCTCGTCGGCCTCGCCGCCGTCGAGATCGTCGACGAGAAGCACATGAACCTTCTGAGCCATACCGGCCTCCTTGAAGAAAGTGTTTTGGGGCAGCGTACTACGCGCAACGGCATCGATCGGATATTCAAAGCGGCGCACACAGGGAAAATTCTGTAGTCAGATCAATGCGGTCGGCGACGGCAGGGGATCGCCTTACCGAAAACACCCGCCGGACGCCGGTTCCGTCACTTCTTCAGCAGAGGGCGATTGCCTCCTCGGCCCCCTCTCCGTCGCTGAGTTCCCCGGTGGGGCATGGCGAGCTTCACTCCGGAGGAGGTTCGCCCTTTGCCGCCCCGGCGCGCCTTCGAGCGCGGCCGGAAGCCCGGGAAGCTCCGGAGCAGCGGCGACGACCGCGCAGTTTCGCTGCGCTGCTCCAGCCGAGCGCGTAAGCCCGCGCCGGATTCTTCGCCGCTCTCCTCTGCGGTCGCTACGGAGCCGGGGGCGGGCGGCATCGGCGATCGATCACGTCCTTCTTCCCGGGCCGAACCGGGCGGCGAACCGGGACGCCCGCCCAACGGCCAGGCCGTAGAGCGTGGCCCGTCCGCGGCTACCCTGCAATGGCGCACGGCAGATGCCGGCTCCGATGAAATCGACCGGACGCCTGAGACATCTCTGGCGCATGGTCCGGCCGATCGGAACGGTGAGGTGGCAGATGCCGCGCATCGCGGCCCGGCAACCGGGCGGAACGGTCCTGGTGGCCTACGGGCACGCCGGCCTGATCGTCAACGAGAACGACGCGCCGATCCGGATCGTCGACCCGCACTTCATCGGCACCGTGTGGTCCAAGATCTGCTTCGGCCAGTGGGAAGAGGTGAACGAGCCCGTCCCCGAAGGGTTCCTCGCACCCGGGGTCCTCGGTCTCATGGCGGAGTTCGAGGGGCAGTGGCTGAGGAGGTTCAGCGGCGAAGAGCTCGACATGTGGCTTGCCGACCGCCCGGATACCGGGGACCCGGCTCCCCGTATCTGACCTCGTATTTTCGCAGTCTCGTACCGTTTCCGGCGCGGGATTCCCTCCTGCCCGCGGCTGCGGCCCTGTCCGACCGGCTCAGGGCTGTCCGGGCCGAGGCCGCCCTTATGCGCAGGAACGCCGCCGGGCACGCCGGCCGCGCGGCCGGCCTCTACGCCGACCCGCTCCCCGAGCGTGAACCGACCCGTGCCGGGGCCGGCCTGTGCGCGGATGCGCCGATCTCGGCGGCCGTTCCGTCGGCGTCCTCAGAAGCGCCCGGGCGTGCTCGGGGGGCCGAAGTGGTGCAGGGCCTTGAGGACGGCCAGCTCCCCGATCCTCTTGAACCCGTACGGCCCGGAATCGACGTCGTGCCATCCGACTTCGCGCAGCACCGCGCGCATGGCATAGGGGGCCCGCCCGCCGCCGGCCTGCCTCCAGCCGCGCTTCAGCCCGTAGGCGAACGCGGCGATGAACTCCTCCCAGGTCTGTGGGTCCAGCTCCATTCCGCGGGGCAGCCGCTGCTCGGGCAGCAGGTCGACGATCAGGCGGAGGTCCTCTTCCTGGTCCGGCCCGGGGGGCTCCAGGTCGAGGCGGGCCTCGGCGTGGAGCCCGCCGCAGCACTTCGCGCGGCTGAGCACGTGGAGCTGCCTCAGCGGGTGGGGGAGGGCCGGCGGTGCGGGGCGGTTGCACCAGCCGATCGGGCGCGGCGCCCGGCCCTCCGCCAGCGCCTGCTCGGCCTCGCCGGCGGCGAGTTCGGCCGTCTCCTCGAGGAGCCGGTCGTGCACCTGCTCCCCTGGGGCCGGGGCGGTGCCGCGGAAGCGGTGCAGGACCGCGTGCCACGGGGCGCCGCTGCGGTACTCCAGGGCCCGGTCGAGGTGCCGCGCGAAGGAGGCCGCGCTCTCCTCCGGTGGGACGGCCCAGGGCACAGTGGTCTCCCGGTCGGCTGCGGTGCCGCCGCCGGGGTGCAGGTCGAGCAGGACCTGCACCTGGTGCAGGCCATCGGCCTCTTGCAGGGCGTGGTCGACCTCGATCGGGAAGGGACCTCTCCAGGCCGCCGCCGGGTCCAGGACTTCTGCGTCCATCCGCCCCTCCCTCGGTCGGTGCTTGGTGGACCGGGTGAGCCTACCGTCACCGCTGCCGGCCACGGGACCGGAGCCCGAGGCGATCCACGCCGATCCCCGGGGTCAGTCGCTTCCGGCCTTCGGGCTGGCCGCGCCGGAGACAGCAGCCATCCCCAGCAGGGGCACCGAGATCTCCGGGGAAGTGCAGGCCGAGGTGGCGCGGGCCGCCGTTTCAAGCGGCAGCCGGGGCCAGATGACACGGCCTCGCCCCCGCACCGGTCGCTTTTCGGTTCCTACTCTCGGAAAAAAAGGGGGGCGACCGGCTCCTGCCCCTCGAACAAAGCGGTGGAACAAGGACGCAGCCCCTGCCGCAGACCGCCGGCCGTCACGAGAGCAGAGCCCTTCTCCTCCACGAGGCAGGCCCGGCCTTCGCCGATCTCGTTGTCTTCGCAGACCGCGGTCTCGAACAGCGGTCACCCGGTCAGGGCGGCGAGCCCCCGAACGGGCCGAGAAGAAGCACACGCGCCGCCACCCGTGCTGCGGCCAGGCCATGGCCGCAGACGCCGACCGCGCCGATGACCGAGGCCCCCTTGCCCCCGTCGGCCCAGGGGCAGAGGGGACCGGGGAACATGCAGGTGAGAGCATGTCCTGCATGCCGATGCCCGAATCATCCGATGACCCTGTCCTGGTGAGTGAAGACGCCCTGCAGGTCCCCGTCATCGTGCGCGAAGCCGTGGGAACACGCCGCTACCTGCATTGGCGCAAGACCCTCCAGCCCTGGCCCGGCTTCGGCGAGGTACCCGCCCCCGGCGCCTACCGGGTGGGCACGACCTGGCGCGACGTCATCGACGCCGCCGTCACAGTGGGAAGGGACCTGGCCCCCTGGCTGGCCCACCGGCCGCACCGGGCCGCCCACGAGCTCCTTGCCCGGGTCGCCCCCTGAGCGCCTATCTGAGCCGGGAAGAGTTCCATTGCCGGGGTGTCGCGCATTCCTCGTGCCGATGCGGGCAGTGGGGGACGGCACCCGACTGGTGCCGACCTCTCCCGAGTCCGGCGGCGGCGTGCCCCGGGCACGGACACCCGCGAGCGCCTGCACGCCCTCCCGGCCCCGCCCGCCGGATGATTGCCGAGCGGTCTGGTGTCATCTCCCCTGTCCGGCGTGTGTGGCGACGACCGCAACACCGCGGCGGGCGTACCGAGGTGGATCTTCGCAGCGTGAATCGGTAGAAGCCGGGACGTTGCGGCGGTGCGATCCGCCGCTGGCGGGTCAGAAGGGGCGGGGTGGGGCGGCCGTGGGAAACGCGAGACCGATCCGGTGTCCGGCCGCCGAACCGACCATGGGACTGGTCGTCGGGGACCAATAGTGCCGTGGTAGCGGGGCGACAGCCGCCCGAGGCGGCGCGCGCCGTCACCGAGGTCTGCGGCCACCTCCCACTCGCCGTGCGCGCCGCCGGACTGCGGCTCAGCTACGAGGCACTGGACCCCGAGGAGCGGCAGGTGTTCCGCTGGGCCGGGCTGCTGGCGGCCTCGGAGTTCAACGCGGACCTGGTCGGCAGGCTGGTCGGGCGCCCGGTGGCCGGGACCTCTCTTTTGCTGGTCCAGTGCCTTTCCGAAACCGCACTCCGCTGCGGGACCTGGGGTCCGAGTGGGAATGGAACGGTGAGTCCCGGCTGGGGCGGGCCAGGCTAGCGGCGTGAACGCTGGTAGGGCCGACCGGCGCGGGGTAGGCCGCCGGTGAGCCGGGCCGACCCCGGAGGCCGCCTTGCAACGGGAGCTGTATCGCATGACCGCCCTCAGCCCTGCCGGCGCCAGCGTGAAACTGGCCGTGCTGATCGACGCCGAGAACGCCAACCCCGCGGTGGCCGGGGAGCTGCTGGCCGAGGTCGCCCGGTACGGTACCGCTCAGGTCAAGCGCGCCTACGGCGACTGGACCGACGCACAACTGAAGGGGTGGAAGGAGCAGCTGCTGGCCCAGTCCATCCAGCCCATCCAGCAGTTCGCCTACACCACCGGTAAGAACGCCAGCGACGCCGCGATGGTCATCGACGCCATGGACCTGCTCCACACCGGGCGCTTCGGCGGGTTCTGCATCGTCTCCAGCGACAGCGACTTCACCCGCCTGGCCGTCCGCCTGCGCGAGTCCGGTCTGACCGTCTACGGGTTCGGCGAGCGCAAGACCCCCGAGCCGTTCGTCGCGGCCTGCGACAAGTTCATCTACGTCGAGAACCTGCGCACCGAAACCACCCCGGGCCGGGCCGGGGCGCCCGGCCGGGCACCGGCGGCCGCGCTGAAAAGCGACAGCGCGCTGGTCACCCTGCTGCGCCATGCCGTGGAGGCGTCCTCTGACGAGGACGGCTGGGCCCACCTTGCCGCCGTCGGCCACATCATCACCGAGCAGCGCCCCGACTTCGACTCCCGTACCTACGGGTATGCCAAGCTCAGCGACCTGTTCGCCGCCACCGGCCTGTTCGAGCTGGACCGGCGGATCCCCGGCGGCGGGAAGTCGGCCATCGTCTGCGTGCGCGACAAGCGCCACCCGGCCACCACCACCAGGTAAGAATCGCCGGGTAGCCCCGGTGCAGCAATGCACCGGGGCTACCCGGCGGCGGCCGAAACCGGCACCGCCCCGGGGCGGAATGGAACGCGGTTCCCCCATGCGGGGGTTCCCGGGCCGGGGCACGAGTTCAACAACGAGGTCGCGCGGCTGTCCATCGAGCACGCGACGCGATGAGAGTGGGGATCGACAATGATTTCTGAAGACAGGTTCCTCGAACTGAGTGCAGGAATTCCTTCTTGAACGGCTGGGGGACAAAGCGGCCCACGTCGACGCCGACACGGAACTGGTCGAGTCCGGCCTCCCGGGCTCGCTGATGGTCCTGGAGTTCTTCTTCTTCCTGGAGAACGTCAGTGGAACGACGGTCAAGCCGGAGGAGGCGACCGTCCAGTCCCTGTCCACTCTGCGCGGTGCCTACCGACTGGTGGTGGCGTCATGAGCCTGACCATCGAACAGGTACTTGCCGGCTGCGAGTGGCAGCGCGATCTGTGCCGTAAGAACGGCGCACCGACCTACGTCGCCCTCATCGACGAGCTGATCGACCGTCTCGGTCCGGACGACACCGTCACGGGGCTCCTGACGGAGGACGGTCAGAACCCCATCCGGTCGGCCCTGTGCCTGAGGCTGTTCGGTGCCGTCAACCGGATCGCCATGCGCGAGTCCGCGGACTGGATCACCGACCACTACCCCACGCTCGGCGGTGAGTCCGCCCCGGAACGCGTGGTACCGGAGTTCTTCGGCTTCCTCCTCGGCAACCTCGACGCCGTCCGGGAACAGATGGGCATCGCCGTGCAGACCAACGAGGTGGGACGCGCGGCTCCCCTCTCGGCCGCGATGAACTACGTCGCACACGCCACCGGCCGTCCTCTCCGCCTGCTCGAGGTCGGTGCCAGCGCGGGACTGAACCTGCTCCTGGACCGCTACTTCGTGGCGGGCCCGCGGAGTTCGTGGGTGCCCACGGACTCGGCACTGCGGTTGGAGGGACACTTCGCCTCGGGGGACCCGGAGGCCGTCGCGCCTCCCGAGGTCGTCGAGCGCCGCGGTTGTGACCTCAACCCGATCGACGTTCACGACCCGGCCACGCCGAACCTGCTGCGCTCGTTCGTCTGGCCGGAGCACGTGGAGCGCGCCCGTCGGCTCGAAGCCGCGCTGGAGGTGGCCAGGTCGGTGCCACGGCTCAGGATCGACGCCGCGGACGCCTACTCATGGGTCTCCGAACACGTCGAGGACTCCGTGTCCGGCCGCACCACGGTGGTCTTCCACTCGATCGTGCTGCCCTACTTCGACCCGGACGAACGCGCCAGGTTCACCAAGCTCGTCTGTTGCCGGGGAGAGGGGAGGGACGAGGACCGGCCCCTGGCCTGGATCTCATTGGAACCGGGTGAGGAGGATTCCAGCGTGGTCGACCTGACCTGCGAGATCTGGCCTATGGGCAAGAAGGTGCTGCTGGCCGGGACGACCCCGCACGGGACCCATGTGCGCTGGGATCCGCAGGACCTTCTGACATGAGCGCGGTGGTCGGTTCGCTGGCCAGTGCGATCGGCGTACCCGCGCCGCTCACGGAGCTCCCGGCCGGAGCCATGCCCTCCGAAGCGGCCGGTGAGCTCATGAACCGGGGGCAGGAGCTGTGCCCGGTGACCGAGGACGAGCTGCCGTTGGTCGAGGAGTCGGTCAGCAGATCGCTGGCCGGCGCCGGCGTGGACCTCCGGTCGGTCGGCCACGTCCTCGTCGCGACCGAGACGATGACGGTCAACGGATCACGGGACGCGCACGAGAGGGTGCGCGGCCGGCTCCACAGGACGCTCTCAGGTCCGGGCCTCGGCCACGCGCCCGTGACAGCACTGACCTTCGGCGCGTGCCCGAGATGCGCCCGCTGGAGGTCCGCCGCCACGCCTACGGCTGGACCCGCCGCCAGCGGGCCGACGCCGTCGCCGATGTGCTGCACGCCCGCGGGCAGGCCGACCCCGGACTGAGCGAGGCGCGCATCTGCCGCTGGGAGCACAACGGTGTACGCCCCAGCCCGGACTACGCGGTGGCGCTGGTGGAGGTTTTCGGCGTACCCCCTGCGCGCCTCGGCCTGACCGCCTACGGTCACGATTGGTACCGTCGTCCCCACCCATGCGAGCAGGGAGCCCCCATGGCCGACCATTCACTGACGTCGGTGACCGACAGCCTCGCCCTGCAGCTGGAGGTCGAAGGGCCCGCCGGCGGGCCGCAGACCCGCGAGCAGGCCCACCGGGCCCTGCACTACTTCGCGACCCGCTACGGCGACTACCCGCCGGCGGTGATGGCCGGAGAGGTGCACCGGTGCCGCGGTCTGGTCGTGGCCATGCTCGCCTGCCCCCAGGCCGACCGGGACCGGCGCGAGCTGCGGGCCCTGGCCGGGTGGCTCTCAGCGCTGCTGGGCAACTTCGTCTTCCATGCCTCCGACTATTCCGGGGCCCACATCCACCTGGGCACCGGCGCCCGCTTGGGAACCGACGTGGGCGATGTCCGGCTGGCGAGCTGGAGCACGGGCGCCCAGGCCATGGTCGCCTCCTCCCAGGGCCGCGACGCCGACGCCCTGGAGCTGGCCGTGCAGGCGAGTGAGCTGGCCTCCGGGGCCTTGCAGCAGGCGCAGATGGCCGCCTGGGCCGAACTGGGACCTCTATCTCGGATGGGCCTGGCCCGCGAGGCGCGTGACGCCGCCCGCCGGGCCCGGCTGCGCATGGACGCCGCCGAGGAGGACACCCGGTCCCGGTGGGGGTTCGACCGCGCCGAGCTGCACCAGCACCTGGCCGAGGCCCACTTGGCCCTCGGCGAATCCGGGGAGGCGCGTCGGCACGCCGAGACCGCGCGTGGGTTGAAGCGCACCGGATCGGGCGGGTGGGCCGCGGCCACCGCGATCCTGGCCCGCGCCCGGGCGGCCGAGCGCGACGCCGGCGGGGCGTGCGCGCTGGCCGAGGAGGTCCTGGACAGCGTGCCCGCGGACTCGCTGCGGGAGACGACCCGGCGCCGCCTGCACGCGCTCCAGACCGACCTGGCCGCCGCCCCGGACCGGCGGCCCGCACCCTGGCCGACCGGCTCCGCGCCCTGCCCGCCCACGAACCCGTCCGGCGATCCAGCCCGGAACCCAACGGCCACTGAATAGGCGCAGAGCGGGGCCCTCCGAAGCGACCTCCGAAGGGCCCCGTTTTTGGGGCCGTTTTGGGGCCCGTCAGCTTCCCTCAGACGCCGTCAGGCTCCCTCAGGATCCACCAGGCACCCCCTCCGACCTGCGGTTGAACCGTTTCCGCAGGTGGAGAAAGGCGCTGTACTTATTCGAGACCCGGGTCATCGAGTACCAGACCGGCGGCGGCCTGGACTGGGACTGACCTGCGAAGACGCGGGCCTCATCTCCCGTCGGCGGAGGGGTGGGGGGTGGTCTCACCCCAGGTTGCGGGGAGTACTGGTCATGGTCAAGGTCCTCAACCCCCGTAGCGTTGGCGAAACAAAGTGCTGATGTGAGCAGGGTTTCTATGAGGGAGTGGTTCACCGTCAAAGGTTTCGCAGTGGGTTTCACCTCCGGCGCCGTTTCTTGCCTGGTCGTTGTAGGCGGGTCCTGTTCGGCGCTGCGCTCGGCAGAGGAAGAGAACGCAGTGACGGCACCTGTCGGAGAACTCCACTTCGGCGATGTTTTCGACATGCGGAGCGAGTGGATGGACAGGCCGGAGGAGAGGATCTCCTACACCATCACGTCGGTGGGGACGGAAGATGGCGGCGAGGAAGGGGCGAGGAATTTCACCTTCACTCTGGGTATTGTGAGCAACGCCGATCGCCACGTCGAAGACCCCTACCCGGATGTCAGGTGCGGTAACGGAAGGGAAGAGGATCTGGTCCTCTCCCGGGAGGAGGCGAGAGGGGAGTACCCGAGCGGCCTGGAACCAGGAGAGGGGACCCTCGGTATGACCATGGAGATCGGCTGTGAGTTTTCTGAACCGACCTATCCGGAAGATCTGGTCGTCACGGTGTCGAGGAAGGGCGAAGAGGTGACTTTCGTGGACCCGATGCGCGGGGTGGATCGGATGAAGTGGCGCCACGAGTTCGATGCGTGAGTGTTGTGCCCGCCCACGCAGAAAGCTCGGCTGGGAGGCCCCGGCCGGGCACCTCGCCGCAACCGACTGACCTCATGTGTTGCGACGACCGTTGGACTTCACCGGGTGGGCGGGGCGTTTGCTCGGGGCCGGCCGTTCACAGCTGGGCGGTCTTGCGGGCCCAGATGTTGAGTGCGGCGACGGCCAGGGCGGCTGCGGCCCACAGGGTCCAGAGCCACCACACGGGGTCTCCGAGCAGGGATCCGGCGATCATGCCGACCAGGGAGAGCGCGAGGGTGGCGTTCGTGAGGTGTACAGCGGTTCGGGTCTGCATCTCCCGCCTTTCCGTGCGGTCTGCTGTGTGAGATCCTGGGAGGGCGGGACCGGGGTAGGTTGAATACCCCGGTCCCTCTTTACCGCTTGCGGCGGCGGTGGCGGCCCTTCAGGCGGTGCCTGGCGTGGTTTGTCTTCTCCACGCACGCCCTCTGGCCTGCCGCGTGGACTCACCCCGCGTATGCGGGGAGCACCCACTCGAGAGATCCGTTCTCAACAGGCGGTGTGGTTCGGGTTACTTCGGCCCATCAAGGAAATCATGAACCTGGCGTCAGAAATGCTCACTCCGCAGCATCCTCGCCAGACCGGCCTATCTCCTCTTCTCCGTAGAGCCTCCGTATCGCATTCTCAGCGGCATTGAGCCTTTTTCATCCTGAATGCGCAGGTCACAGCCCCGTACCGGTCTCCCCGAACCCCTCCCGAACAGCAAGGAGCCCCTGGTAGACGGGTTTTCGACCAAGAATCCCCACCCACCAAGGGCTCCGCATGCTGTTCTACCGTGCCGCGCTGCCGTTGTCACGCCGCACCCTCAACCTGACCGCCCGCACCATCCGCGCTCACCGCACCCGAACCGGATCCCGGTGGCGCCGCCTCGACCCGGCCGCCCAAGCCCTGCTCGTGCTGGTCCACCTGTACAAGGGTGAGCCCTTCGCACAGGTCGCCGCCGGATTCGAGGTCGGTACCGCAACCGCTTGGTGCTACGTTCGCGAGACCACCTCCCTGCCGGCCGAACAGGCACCCGCCCTTGAACAAGGGCTGCGTCGTGCCCGCCGCAAGGGCTGGGCGACAAGGGCTACGTCGGCTTGTCGGAGGTGGTGTTCTGCCCGTTCAAGGGACGCGGCAAGCCGCAGTGGAAGAAGGACGCCAACTCCGACCACGCCAGGCTCCGCAGCCCAGGCGAACGCGCGATCGCCCAGCTCAAGAACTGGGACATCCTGGGCCGCCTACGCTGCTGCCCGCAGCGGGCCGGGGAGATCACCCGCGCTGTTCTGGTCCTTCAGCTCCGAGAAGCAGGATGAAAAAGGCTCGATGTAGCGGTTACGCCATTTATGTACGGTCTGTGGCCAGATTCCCAGTTCCCGGGCGACCTGCCCGTCGGACCCGCCTTCGGCGCAGCGCAGGACGATCCGCGCGCGCTGCGCCATGAACTGCGCTGACGTCCGTCGTCGTGCGATCTGTTCCAGTGCGCGCCGGTCGTCATCACCGACTACCAGGGGCCGCTTCTTGGGGCCGCGATCTGCCATGCGGGCATTGCAGCCTAACTGTCATCGAATTAACGACTCAGAACACTAGGAGCCGCACGTTGCCTCCGCGGCGGTGCTTGCGGCCGCTGTACCAGAGGTCGGTTCCGGAGTCGTCGGGCTTTGGCGGTCGACACCGGTCGGATTCGAAGAGCTTTCCGTCCAGGACCGCCCGCCTGCCCTGGCTGAGGGCCTGCTCGAGCACTTCTTGCAGATCGGGCGCGTTTTGCGCCGGCACGTCGGTACCTTCGTCGATGTAGCGGTAGGCGGTCGCCCGGGAAATGGCGTTGTCCCTGGCCAAGGCCTCGGCGGTGGCCGGCTCGCGGAAGTGGCGCAGGAGGGGGAGCGCCTGTTTGAAGCAGGTCAGGGCCCGGGCGCCTCGGCGGGTTCCGCGCTGGCGGCGCTCGGCGGCCAGGAGGCGGAAGACTTCCAGGACGAGTTCCCTGGGGGCGTCGAGGATGGCATCATAGGTGACCGCGTGGAGCCTTTCACGGTAGCCCGGCAGAGTGTCGTTACTTCGCCTTCTACCTGGGACTCCACGTCTTTGTCCGGGGAATGGGAATGTCTACCGGAGCGTCCGCTCTGCGCGTTTTGCCGCCTTCATTCCACTTCTGAAGTCGCTGAGATCACCTCAATACACCACAAAAGACTAAAACGACCAACCTAGGGCAGGGCCCAACGAAATGCAAACCCAAAAAGAAGGGTGAAATGAAAAATAAAATTATCCTCTACTTGGTATCGGTGGTCGGCATTGCATTTGTCATTTATTTGCTCTTTGCCCCCCCTGTTGGGATGCACGTACAAGTAGGAGAAAAATCCTATACTCTTGATTGTGATTCACCGATACTAGCAGGCCCTCCCTACAAGGAAACAGGCCCTTGGGACTACAGCAATGGAATCTATAATGACACTGAAGCCTTGCATAATGCATGCGACACGCGCAGGGTCCAACAACTGTCTATTGCTCTCCTTGTTGCAATTCCAACGACGATCGTATCTTCTCTCGCCCTACCCAGAATATCTAACATTTCATGACATGCAAGCAATGAGGTGATCTCAGCGACTTCAGAAGTGGAATGAAGGCGGCAAAACGCGCAGAGCGGACGCTCCGGTAGACATTCCCATTCCCCGGACAAAGACGTGGAGTCCCAGGTAGAAGGCGAAGTAACGACACTCTGCCGGGCTACCGTGAAAGGCTCCACGCGGTCACCTATGATGCCATCCTCGACGCCCCCAGGGAACTCGTCCTGGAAGTCTTCCGCCTCCTGGCCGCCGAGCGCCGCCAGCGCGGAACCCGCCGAGGCGCCCGGGCCCTGACCTGCTTCAAACAGGCGCTCCCCCTCCTGCGCCAGGCCGCGCAAAGAAGGGCTGATCGCCTTCGCCGATCTGGGCTATGAAGGGGCCGGCCCTGCTCGAACAGGGCGGCAGCGGTCATCCGGCGGTCTGTTTGTCGGGGGCGTCCATGGCGGCCTCCCGAAACTGCTGGTCACAGGAGTCCTACCCACACCGAAGAGAACAATCAAAGCTCAGTCAGTAGCCAGTCCAGGGCACCAGCGGCGCTGGCCGCTCCCGTGCGGCCAGCCGGGAGATAGGGCAGAATCCTGCCGTGACCGTCGTGGAACCCGTTCTGGAGGCCTATCCGGTGGAGGGGTTCGGGCTGTGGCCGGTGGCCCGGTTCGAGCCGTGGTCCTTCATGCCGCTGAGCGGGGCGCTGGCCCCGGCCGAGGTCGGCACGGCGGTGATGGCGATCGCCGCCTGCAACGACATCGACCCCGGCCCCGACGACGGCCGCCCGCCGCGCCCGGCCGACCCCCTCCAGGGGTTCCTGCACGGCCTGCTCACCATGGGCGACCTCTTCGCCCCGGGAGGGCTCAGAGTCCGCGACACCGCCACCGGCGCGGTCCTGGTGCCCGGCTGCTGCAGCGGACTGGACGAGCGGCGCGACTGGTACGAGGTCACCGACGGCGAAGGGCGGGCCGGCTTCGGCCACGACCCCTCGCCCCTGGCCGAGCGCGTCGGCGGCACCGCCCGGCTGACCGCCGATGCCGATCGGGACGGCGGCCCGGTGATCGAGCTTCCCGTCGCGGAGCTGCGCCGCCTGCTGGCCGGCGCGGAGCGGGACCTGGCCGCATTCCTCCGCTCGGCCGCCGCCTGGGCCGCTGTGCATCTTCCCGGTCACGCCGGACCCGTCACCTCGGCCCTCGCCCGAGCCCTGGACCTGCCCCCACCGGCCGCGGCGCCAGGCTCCTCGGAAGCCTCCACTTCGCCGACGCCGTCAGCAAAGGCATCTTCCCCAGCGGCAGCGCCGTCTACTTCACCGCCGTCACCGGCCTGTCCGCCGAGCAAGTGGCCCTCGGCGTCTCCGCAGCCGGAGCATCCGGCTTCGTAGCCTCGCTCCTGCTCGGAATGGTCGCCGACCGCCTGGGCGCCGCACGGCTGCTCTGCCTCATGCTGCTGCTCCAAGCCGTCGGCTTCCTCGCCATGATCACCTTCCTTGGGCTTCGTGGAGTACGGCGGAGGACCGGCCTTCGGGTCGGTCATCGGCTCCATTGCCGAGCAGGGCGACCGAGTCCGGATCAGAGCAGCGATGCGGTCGCTGTTCAACGTCGGCTTCAGCCCGGGCAGTGCGATCACTGCGTTGGCGATCCTGGGCGGCGACATCCCGATCCGGGCGCTGCCCTTCGCGACAAGCGCGCTGCTCCTGGTAGCCGCACTCATGACCCTGCGCCTGCCCGCCGTAGGCAACGCCATCCGCAGACCCCAGCGCCTCTTCGGTGCGATCCGGGACCTGCGCTTCATGCGGGTGGTCGCGCTGTCGGCATCGGCGGCGCTGCACGGCTCCGTCATCCTGGTGGCGCTGCCCCTGTGGATCGTCACGCGATCAGAGGCACCGGATGTCCTGGTCCCCGTGCTGCTCATTGCCGACACCGTCTTCGTCGTGCTGGCGCAAGTACGGATGGGCGGCGGCACAGACACCGTCGAGGGCGCAGCCGGCGTCGCCCGGCGCTCCTCCTTCCGGCTGGCCGGCGGCTGCGTCCTCATCGCAGGCGCTTCCTACCTCAGCAGCATCACGGCAGCCGTGCTGATCTGCGCCGCCGTGCTTCTGCTCATCGTGGCCGAACCGCGCCAGTCCGCCTCCGCCTGGGGCTGTCGTACGGTCTGGCACCGGAACACTCCCAGGCGGAGTACCTCGGCGCGTTCAACCTGTACTCGGTCGCCCATAACGTCCTCGGGCCGGCCGTTGTCGTCGCGCTCCTGGGAGCAGCCGGCTCATGGGGCTGGCTGCTGGTCGCCGCGGTAGTCATCGGGGCAGGTCTCCTGACCCCGTCAGCAGCGCGCTCCGCCGCCTCCAGCACATTGGTCTCGGACAAGGGCACCCGTTGACGTTTACACGACTCCTCACTCCCGACGACGCCCCGGAACTCGCCAAGATTTTCACGCAGAACCGGGAGTTCCTCGCCGAGTGGGACCCGATCCACAGCGACGACCACTTCACCGTCGAGCGCCAGGCCGCCCTGCTGGGACAGGCGGCGCGCAACCACGAGGACGGCGCCTCGGTTCCGCTGGCCGTCCTCGACCCCGACGGGCGGATCGTCGGCCGCCTCAACATCAGCAACATCGTTCGCGGCGCCCTGCAGTCGGCCAGCCTCGGCTACTGGGTGAGCCGCTCCCACAACGGCCGCGGACTGGCCACCGGAGCCGTCTCCGAAGCCAAGGAGATCGCCTTCGGGCAGCTGGGGCTGCACCGCCTCCAGGCCGAGACCCTGGTCAGGAACACCGCCTCGCAGCGGGTCCTGGAACGCAACGGATTCACGCCCTACGGCATCGCCCCGCAGTACCTGCGGATCGCCGGCCGGTGGTAGGACCACATCCTCTACCAGCTCCTCAACCCCGGATGGACCGAATGAGACACTGCAGACTCGGCGCCAGCGGACACTCAAAGTCAGCGGGAGCTCCCACGGGATGGATCAACCGCACAGAAGGCGAAGCGGTCAAGAAAGGCGAAGGGGACGGCACCGCGCAGCGGCCCGGTGAAGTCCTGCGCGTGCAGCGGCACCGCTGCTGCGGGCACGGGGCCGCCCTGCTCCCCGGAGTCCGCCGCCACCGCCTTCATACTGATCTGCACCGCACAATCACCGATTGAAACGGCCTCTCGGCCTCACTACCGCTTGAAAGGTGATGGCATGCTGGTGCATCAGATGATCGTGCACGGCGGTATGTGCCCGTCGGGACAGCACGACTGGCGGTCCACGGGCAGCGGAAACCAGCAGCAGTGCTCTAAGTGCGGAGCGATCCAAGACGGCAGCTAGGGAGCGAGCATGGCCGACACGCACACCGCAGAGTCGTTCACCCGCGATGTGGTCCGCCGGGAAGCAGAAAAGCGCGGGGTGAGCGTCGACTGGGACGCCCATCTCCCCGAGGAGGCCCCTGAAGGGCTGCGGCACGCGGTGTTCAAGGTCGAGGGCCGCTGGTGCGTGTGGGCGACCCGCAGCGCCGACCCCGTGGTGCTGCCGTCTGAGCGCGACTTCTACCCCCTGGACTCCGTTCTGGCCGGCGGATGGGAGCGCGTGGGATGGAACGGGATCCGCGCCATGCAGTGACCGGGCCTTCGGCGGTGGAGCCGGGGCCTGCGCAGGCCCCGGCGCTCACCCGCATGAGCGCCGGCGGGGCGGAGGCGGCTCGGAAGGGAAGCGGCCCGGATCCTGCCCCGCCTGGGCTCCGCGGAGCTCCGGCCGGCCCGGAGCCGGAGCGCCCGCCCCCGCAGAGCCCTGTTTTCCGAAGCCGCCATGGGCCGGGCGGGAAACCGCGGAAGGCCTTATCCGAACTCGTCTGCGGGCGGAAGCCTCCTCGCGCGGCCCCGCCGCCCCGGCTCTACTGGAACTGCTCTGCCGGATGCCTTCCCAGGGCATGTCCGGATCGGTGCAGGAGACGCCGGAGGGCGAGAGCGCCGCTCCAGACCCTTCGCGCGCCGAACGCTCTGCGGCGGCCTCGGCCGCCCGGACCGTGCTCACGCCCCGGGTGCACACGGCGGAACCACCGGTGCTCCCTCCGTAAGGAGCCCCAGTGGTCCGTGTCAGCTGGGAAGGCCACCTCTGAGGCCCGCCACGCCTACGGCCCCATCAGCCTTCTTACCCACGCAGGGCGCGGCTGAGGGCCCTGCCGGATTCGGCGGTGAAGGGCCCGTCGATCTCCACGCCCAACGTGCGGGCAAGTTCGGCGATGTGTAGGCGCACCGCTGCCTCCAGCAGCGACGCGTACCTGTCGGCCGCGTTCTGGGAGTGGACGTGGGCGGTGACCGTGATCGCTGCCGCGACCAGAAGCATCGGCCACCACAGCACGACCAGCGCCCCGTACAGCACCGCCCACCCCGTGAGGGTCGCCGCGCGGGTCAGGGCCTCCCGGGCGGCGCTCAGCTGCTCCCGGTTCCCTTCGTCCAGGACCAGCCACAGGCTGGGCCAGATCTGGGACAGTTCCACATGGTGGGCGCGCCCGACGCGGACCGCCACCGCGCTGATCCGGTCCCCCGCCCAACAAGTGCGCTGAGGATGCTCCGGGGAAATCCGTTCCCGCGCCCGGTAGGTCTCGTTCACCTCGGCCCTACGCATCTCAAAATTGTGCTCCCGGCCGGTGCGGTGGGCGTCTCCGAGCGCGGACACAGCCCTGCCGAGCACACGCTCGTACTGCTTCGATGCCTTGTTCCAGCGCTTCCTGCGCGCTGCGATCCGCCTCTGTGCGGCCCGCCGCAGCAGCGGCGTATCCGGTTGCAGCCACCACCGTTCGACGATGGCCCCCAGTGTCTGCGCTGCGAACCCTGCGGCGGCGGCTGCGAGGAGTACCGCCCCCAGGAGAACCGCCAGGGCCGACACACCCGCACCGTCCACGGCGCTCGCCCACTCGTCGATCCGGGCCAGCAGCTCGCCGAAGGCGAAGGGGCGGAGGTGCGGCATCGTCCAGGCGACGGCGACGACGGCCGCGTAGAGCGCGCCGGGCAGCACGAGCATGTTCAGCCAGCGCTGCGCGATGCCCTTGCCCAGTTCGCTGAGGACGAGGGACACTCCGCCCTCCTCTCAGATCTCTCGGACAGCCGCTGGACCGCCTGTGATCGCGCAGCGCCGCTCGTCTTCGTTCGCATCGGTCGAGAGGACGGCCAGTGTGCACCGCCTGAGCGGGCACAGATACACCCGCTCGGGCGGCCGACCGGTACCCGCCAGCCCTGCGTGCCCGGGGTGCCCGTGCTCTGGGAGGACGCGCGGGGACCCAGCCGCAATCATCGAGAACTGCACCCCCGGCGCCCCTGATGCTCCGGGGCTCCCCGGGCTGTCTCGGGCGTGTGCAAGTTCTTGGCGAAGACGCGAGATGCCGTGCACGCCCCCGGGGTGCCCTGCCGCAATGAGCGTGTCGTGCAGGTCCCCCAGGGCCTCCACGAGGTCCTCGGACAACCCCGGTGACCCACCGGGATCTCGGTGGAGCACCGCGAGTGCCCGGTCCAAGGGCCCCGTGTCCGTGGCTTCCTGCAACTGCGCACGCATGGCGTCCAGCTTGGTGCACACGTGGCGTACGGCTTCGGCGACGTACGGCTCATTCCAGGATGTTCCGCTCCTTGAGCGGTTCGACTCGCCCGTTCCCATTCGTCCAGCGCTCCGCCACGTCAGAGGTGTCCGTCACGTCGACAGTGCCCAGTGCCCCGGCCGTGATCCCCGCCCGTCCGGTTCCGGACAGCCGCCCTTCGGGGCAGCTGAGGATGGCAACTTCGACACCGTCGGTGAACTCCGCTTCGCCGTCCGGTGGCAGCCGCCCTTCGGGGAGGGAAAAGAACGCGGATGTGAGCCGCGCCTTCATCTTCAGGGGGCTGATCTTCCCTGCTTGGAAGGCGTCAGATCAGCCTTTTGCGGGCCGCCCAGACGACGGCTTCGATCGGGGTGTTCACGCCGAGCTTGTCGCAGATCGACCGCAGCTGGCGGCGCAGGGTGCGGGCAGAGAGCTCCAACCGCCGCGCGGCGACGTCGGTGGTCACCCCGGTGGCGATTTCAGCGAGCAGCTGGATCTCGTCCTGTGTCAGAGAGACGCCGGCGGGATCGGGGCGAGTGCCGCGTTCGGGAGGGGCGTCGCCTTGGTCGGCCTTGGCCGCTCCGAGGGCGGCGACGGCGGGCTCGTCGTGATCTGCTTCCCGGTACGCACGGGTGTCACGGCCGAGCGCGTCGAGGAGCTGCTCACTGAACCTGCTCATCTGCTCCTCCGATCTCGGCTGGGACGGCACTTTGAGAATCGGCTGCGGCGCCGTCCCGCGTCAAGCGTGCGGAGCGGCTGAGCTGCTCGATGATGTAGGGGGCGGCGATGCCCACGGCCAGCGCCCCGAACGCGCCGCTGATCTGATCGCCCAGGCCGGCCGCCGCCGCGAGCCCCGTGCCGATGCCCAGGCGGATGACGACCGAGGCCGCCCACGGCCCGAAGGAGGGTTCGCCGGGATACTGCCAGGGCCAGCATCGGGTCCGCCTGATCGCGCTGTTGAACTGCAGTCCTTCGATCGCGAAGGCGCCGAACAGGCCCCAAAGAGCACAGGCGAGAGCGGTCACGTCAGGTTCCCGAAGGGGCGGGTGAAGCAGATGTCAGGGGCGATCCCATCTGAGGCGGCTCCGTGAAGAGTCGGTTCTGAGGGTCTTCCGCGTCGTGGACGCCGATTCTTTCGCATCAAGGGCGGTGGCCGCTACCGGCCGACCGGTTTTAGTCCAACATGGGAGATCCAGGTCTTTGTGGCGGTGCAAGCCACGGCTATGGGCGCTTCTTGAATTCCACCAGGCTGAGCTGAGCCCCGCGGGTGTGGCTGGGGAGGGGCGGGGGTCGGTCCCTGGCGCAATCGGGATCGAGAGGGAACGAGGCGACCTTTCAGTGTCTAGGTTGAAGGGCGGACGTTGATGACGTCGGTGGTGAGTCGAGACGCCGGCGGTCGGGGCCCTCGGGTCGGCCATGCGCGTCAGGAGGTCAGTCCGTTCGTGAGAGTACGACTGTCGTTTTGGGGCCGGACCCGGTCATCCTCTCCCCGGACACACTGTTCTCGGCGAAGATGTCAATGGTCATGGTGTCCCCGTTGACGGTCAGATCCACCTCGCTGCTGTAGTTCCAGCTCTCGTTGCTCATGCAGGGACGGACCTGGCCCTCGGTGAACGAGATGTACGCCCGGTCGGTGTTGTCGGTGTCGTCGAGCAGCCTGATCTGGGCTGAGCAATTGTCCTCGCCGAGGGCTTTGAGCTCGGCGGTCGGCTCCCCGGCCTCGGTCCGCACCTCTACCTGAATCCCGGAGTCGGTGGTGCCTTCCCACGATCCGGCTTCGTCTTCGGAAAACCGGGTGCCCGCGGCGTCGTTGCCGTTTCCGCCGGTGCCGCCACCGCCGCTCTTGTTCTCGTCGCCGCCCTTTTCCTCCGCGCTGGTACCCCCTTCGAGGACGTTGCCGAGTAGCATCCCCATCCCCGCAAACGCGGCGGCGACCAGCACGGCACCGGTGCCGAGGAGCCAGCGCGGCGTTCGTTTCAAGCGCCCCGACCGGCCGGAGGGGTTCGGCTCCGGGAGTGTGCCCGGCGTCGGCGGCCGGATCGCGGCGGTCGCCGCAGTGCCGTCGAGCACGGCCGTGTGGGCGTCACGCATCGCCTGGTCGAGGCTGGTGGCGTCGGTGGGTCCTCCCTGGCGGCCCAGCAGCGTCATGAGCACCTCCACCGTGTTGGGGCGGGCGGCGGGGTCCTTGGCCAGGGCCGAGGCGACAAGCGGGCGCAACGTGGCGGGGAGAGCGCTCAGATCAGGGGCGGTATTGAGCACGTTGTGCAGCACGTTCGGGATCGTGGAGCCCTGGAACGGCGAGGTGCCCGTGGCGGCGAAGGCGAGGACGGCGCCCCAGGCGAACACGTCGGAGGCGGCCGTGGCGTTGCCGTGCGCGATCTGCTCCGGCGCCATGAACGCCGGGGTTCCGATGGTGGAGTTGGTCAGGGTGCCGGCGCCTTCGGTGATCTGGGCGATGCCGAAGTCGATCACCCGTGCCCCGCCGTCACCGAGAAGGACGTTGCCCGGTTTGAAGTCGCGGTGCACGATACCGGCTTCGTGGATGGCGACCAGCGCGGTGGCCGTGGCCACGGCGAGTCGGCTGAGGTCGCCGTCCGTCATGGGGCCGTCTTGTCTGATGCGCTGGGACAGTGATGGGCCCTCAACGTACTCGCTGACGATGTAGGGGGAGGCCGCGTCGAAATCGGCCGCCATCACGGCCGCGGTGCAGAAGGAGGCGACCTTCCGGGCCGTCTCGGCCTCGCGTACGAATCGCTGCCGGACGCCGGAGTCGTCCAGTGATTCGGCACTCAGGCACTTGATGGCCACACGGGCCCCGCCCTGCGCCGGTTCCGCGAGATAGACCGTTCCTTGGCCGCCCGCTCCGAGGCGGCCGATCAGACGGTACCCGCCGACCTCGGCCGGATCGTCGTCCATCAGGGGCGCAGGCTCAGGCATCTCGGATACTCCGGGGGTAGGCGGACGCTTCGCTAACGCTAATCGGGGATATCGCCAGAGTCACTCTGGTTTCTCAGAACATGGGCGCCTGACATGAGACTTGCTGGGATCAGCTCATCGGAGGAACCCTGCAAGGATGGGCGGTCTATTTTTGGGCGCCCTGGGGGCGTGATCGTAAGTTACCTTATCCTTGGAAAGCGGGCCCGAGGAGTGATCTGCTGGCAGTCCTCGGGCCCCGGGCAGGGTCTAGGTGTATTGGCCTGCAGGTGGCCGACGCCCACCAGTGGCAGCCGACCTTCGGGGCAGCCGAGGAGGCGATGTCGGTGGCCGCGCTGCACGAATCCGCGACGGTGGCGGCCGTCTTCTGGTGCATAAAGAGGAACAACAGCGGGGTCCTGGCCGCTGACCTGATGGGGCGCCGCTGTCCATACGCCCTGGAGGCTGGGCAGAAGAGAGCGGTCCCGGCGTTCCCGCCGGAACCGCTCTGAGGGCTCCGCGGCTGTCCGCTCAGCTGGTGGTGATTGGTGCGCCCATGGCGTGGTAGCCGCCGTCGACGTGCAGGGTGGCACCAGAGGTGCTGATGTGTTCGGCCAGGGTGCCCAGGTCGGTGCCGGGAGGCGGTGCGAGCAGCCACCGCTGCCCGGCCACGCTGTTCAGGGCGTGGCGCAGGGCGCGGGACTTGCCCGCAGTGGAATCGCCCACGACCAGCACCGCGCCCCCGCTCCGGGCGGCGGCGCGCACCGCCTCCTCCAGCGCGCCGTCGAGGTCGCGGGGATGTAGGGCGGCAGCCTCGACCCGTCAGGCCCGGGGCCGGGCCGGGTGCACCCCCCCAGCGCCCGGGGGCCGCCTCCAGGGCCCGCTCCCGTTCCGGGGCCGCTCCGCTGTTGTGGATGTTGTAGACGTCGCGGGCCGAGCCGATCTGGGCGAGGTTGCCGGCGGCGGTGTGCTCGGCGCTGTTGCGCACCTTCGAGGAACCGGGGCGGGTCCCGGAGGCGTGGGGGGCATGGTCTCGATTGTGCCGGAGCAGGAGGGGCCCTGTCCCGACCCTCCGCCCGTTCTCCCGGCGGCAGGGAGCACAAGAGGCCGGGACCCTTGCGGGCCCCGGCCGGAGAGGGCCGGTCGGCCGACGGGGCGGGACGTCGGCGATGAACGGCGTCTCTGTGTCCTCGGGGAGGAGGCAATCATCCTCTAGAACATTTCAGGAAGTTCTTTGACAAGGGTTTTTGAGATGTCCGCGGTATTGAAGTGGGCGGGAACATGTCCGTGGGGGCTGTATATGGTTTTCTGGGGAAATGAAGTCGCGTCCCTGGTTCTGCGGCGGCGCCCTGTGCTTTTCACGGGAAGTTTCGGGGTTTGTTTCTGCTTGCTGGAAGCGCTCAGAGGGCGGGCCACAGGTCCAAGGCGTAGCGCTCCTTGCCGTCCAGGCGGGCGAGGACCTCTCCTTCACGGTCGAGGTCCCAGTCCTCGTCGCAGGCCTGCTGCTCGATCCGGGCGGCCTCGCGCATCACCGCGTGGTGGTTGCGGCTGCGGACCCGGACCCGCCACCGCCCTGGGGAAGGGAGCTCGACCTGCGTGGCGGGTCCTTCCGTGCCCTGGAGGACGGTCAGCTGCCCCTCGGGGAAGGCGACGGTGAACAGGTATTCGTGCTCGAACCCCTGCTCTGCGTCAGGAGGAGGGGGCCCGTCCCATACCTGGATGTCGAACCCGACCTTGACCGTTTCGCTGGCGCATGGAAAGACGATCCAGTGCTCGTCGGCTGCAACCCCCTCGACCGTGGAGCGGGCGATCACATCACGGCCGCCGCGGACGTGGCCGCCCCCGTCGTGAACGGACAGCATCTTGTAATCAGGAGTGGCTAAGACCTGCTGGCGCACTACCAGCTCAGAAGCAGAATGATGAGGCATCAAGGTGTTCCCGTGATCTGGACATAGAAGGGATCGCCGTCCAAGATTCGCTGCTCTTGGTACGTTAGCAGAAGAATGTGTCCCGCCTCTTTGTTGTCGTCGCCACCGATGAGGCGTGCGGAGAAGCTTCTCCTGTCCCCAGTGGATGCGCCCTCGTAGGTGGAGGCGAAGGGGTACTCATCGCAGTTGACCAGATCGCCGTCCCCCTTGTCTCCCCACACATCAGTGCACACGCGGCCGGCCGCCCTCCGGTTCTTGTCTTTCTTCTTTTTGTTCTCCATCCGGTGCAGAGGGCGGCCCTCTTCCTGGCCTTGGGGCTTCTTCCCCGGGACGGTCTTGCCGAGGTGGGAGGGGAAGGTGCGCTCGGGGCGGTTCTGGGCGTCGTAGATGTGCAGGGCGGTCTGCTCGACCGCGGGGTCGTCGAGGCTGAGGGTGTAGAGGCCGGGAGTGTCGGCCAGGACGGTGCCGTGCTTGGGCTGCCCGGAAGGTGCTGCGGAGTCGAAGCGGGCCCTGGTGCGGAACAGGCCCGGCTCGGAGTAGGAGTTGGTCTGGGGGTGGGAGGCGCCGATGTCCATGGAGAGTTCGAGGTCGGCCAGCTGGCGGTTGCCGGTGCCGCTGCTGCCGTTGTGAGGGGAGGTGTAGGTCAGCTGCCACCGCCCGGAGTTCTTCCACTCGCCGATCAGGTCGTCGCGGCTGGTCCTGGTGGGCTGGACGACCGGGGTGGAGCCGGAGGTGGAGGCGGTGAAGGTCTGGGTGATGCGCAGGCGCTCTTTGTCGTAGGCGAGCGGATCGTTGAACAGTGCGTTGATGCCGAACACGCTGGTGAAGATGTCCAGGCGCCGCTCGTCGGGGGAGGCGAAGGCGAGAACGTAGAAAGAATAGTTGAGCTTGCCGATCACCTTGGTGCCGGCGCTTCCGATTTCATAGATGTCGGCTTCGATGATGGTGCTCTTGCAGGTGGAGAAGCGGTCGCGCAGCCAGCCTTCTTCAGTCCCGGCCTCTTTGCGGTTTTCGCAGGCTAGGAGGAGCTCCTCGAACTCGCTTTGGGAAGGGCCGCCGGCCAAGGCGGCGGCATCATCGGCGGCGGCCGGGGCCGGGGTGAGCAGCAGGCACAGGCCGGCGAACACCATGAGCACGCGCAGCGCCAGTGGGCGTGGGAGGAGGGAGGGCATGGTCCTCTTTTCCAGGGGAGAGGGGGTCAGGCGCATGCGCCCAGGCAGGAGTGGACGATGTGGCCGTCGGCCTGGTCCAGGGCGATGACCGCCCCCTGGTAGCGGGCGCCGTCGGAGCCGGTGGCCGCCGCACTGGTCCGGGCGACCCACAGCGGGGCCTCGGCGGGCCAGGCATCGGGCACCGGGGCCCCGGTGCGCTCGCGGTAGGCGCCCGCGCTCTCCCGATGGAGCGTGATGTCGCCTTCGGCGAGGGCGAACCGCTCGGCGACCAGGTCCCGGGCGTCCTGGTCGGTGAAGCCCGTGCCCGCCGAGCGCGCCTGGGGGTGCTCAGAGGCCTGGGCCGCGGCGGCGTTGCAGACCTCGCCGCGCTCCACGCATTCGGCCAGGCCCTCGACCCGGTCCAGGCACTCCTCAGGGGCGTTTTGCATGCAGGCGGCCAGTTCGGCCTGGTCGACGCCGTTGAGGACGCCGTCGGCGGCCGGGGGCGGTGCGGCCGGGACCGGGGGGAGGGAGAAGGTTCCCCCGCCGGTGCCGCCGGGCTTTTCGACGTTCCACACCGACAGCTGGTCCTTCTTGAACTGCATGGAGGTCTTCAGGCACAGGGGAGGGGCGCCTCCGGCGTCGCAGTCCTGGCTGAGGCCGTCGGCGACCTGCGCTTTGGGGAAGCGGCTCCAGTACTTGTTGCCGGTCATCCACTGGAGGTGGTTGTCGATCTTTTCCACCGCGGTGGTCTGGGGGGAGGCCATGATGAGGCTGGCCGTCATCGACCTCGGGTCGCTGTCGGGCTGCTTGCTGGTCGATCCGGCGGGGTTGAAGTCATAGACCAGCCTCCACTGGCCGCCCGAGTCGCCTTTGAGCAGCATATAGGTGTGGGGAATGACGCCGGGCTCGGCGGGGCCTCCGTAGGGCGGGGTGATGGAGCCCCTCTCCTGGGTTTCTGCGGAGTTCTCTTGCCAGAAGGGGCCGTAGGTGACGGCATCGCCCTTCTTCTTCACCGCTTCCAGGCCGATCACGATCGAGGCCCGCTGGGAGGTCTCGACGCCTACGGCCTTGCGGGTCCAGGTCCCTTCGTAGGTGTCGGCGGAGTAGCCGATCTTGGCGTTCCTCCAGGAGGAGAAGACGCCCTGGAGGGGTTCGGGGGCCTCGGCGCACAGCACCGCTTGGAAGGTGAAGGGGCCGGCGTCGCACTCGGGGGCGGCCTGGGCCGGGGCGGCGGGCAGCAGCGCGGCTGTGAGGAGCGCCGATGCCAGGACGGCGGTCCGGGGGAGGATTTTCACGTGTGCGGCCTTCTATCGGGGGAAATGCCGCGAAAACCCTAGAGATTCACTGCCTGTGCCTCAAGGGGGCAAAATGACCCCTTATGGTCACCCGTTGCTGTTGTCTGCTCACCTTTGGTTCTGGTAAGGGATCATCGGATGATTGAGGATTGTCGAAGCGTGATTGGTTGTACCAGGGCAGAGGTGGGGGCTTTAGGGTGCCTTCCCGCAGCGGGATGAGCGCCTTGTGTTCGGCCGGATCCCGGAATCGGGCCCCGGCCGCACGGGGGCGGGCGGCGGGCGCGGTGCTTCGGCGGTGAGCCGGGCGACGGCCTCTCCGACCGCCTCGCCGCCGTAGAGGCGCTTGGCCAGGCGCCTTCTGGCGGTGCCCCAGCGCTGCACCTCGTCTCCGTCGCCTCCGCAGGCCTGGATGAGGGAGGTGACGGAGGCGATCCCCACCAGGTTCCCACGCTTCTCCTTGCGTGCGGCGTCTTTCCTGTCCTTCCTGCCCTCGGAGGGCTGCAGAACGGACTGGATGGTCGAGCGCTTCAGCTTTCCGCCGGAGTGGTACTCCAGATCCCGCAGGGAGGGCTCGCCAGCCCAGTGGCGGTACTGGCACGGCAGCTCGATGAAGTCCTCGGTGCTGCGGGCGCTCATCGGGTCGGGCCGCTCGTCATAGCCTTCGTAGTCGGGGAAGGCGGCCGGGGCAGGGGCCCGCAGGCGGGGCCTTGGAGTCCGGGGCCTCCTCCCGGGGGCAGGTGGATCCGGATGTCGCGGCCGCGCCCCGGTGCGGCCGGTCCGCTCTGGGGGATGGACTTCAGGGGCCCGCCCGTAGTAGCGGCCGGCAGGGCCGCGCTGGAGCTCGGTCGGCGCGGCGTCGGGGACGGGCCGGTAGACGGTGGGTTTGCGGTGGGAGCGGTTGGGGCCGGTGGGGCCCAGCAGGTCGGTGCTCATCGGGCCTCCCGGCAGGGCGGCATCCGGCGGATGGCCTCGGCGGCCGCGCCCAGGGCGAGGGCTATGACGATGACGCGGGCAGGGGCCAGAGAGCTGATCACGATCAGCGATCGGGACTCGCTCATGGAGGGGTCCCTTTCCCTGTTTTTCTTCGGGCCTTATGCAGCTGTGAACCCCGGCAGCAGGTTCCGCGTCGATTGTTGAGAAAGGTGCCGCTCGGAGCTGATGGGAGATCACTTATGGGGCACGGTACCCGACAAAGTGCGCGCCGCGAGCTGGGTTTCACGCACTTTTGTTCTGCTTATCCCGCTTATTCTCGAATGTGCCTTTAAGTGGGTTTGCAGTAGAGGGATTCCAAGGGGCGGTGCGGGCTGGCCTTCGGGCGGTCGGGGGCGTCTGCGGCCGTCCGGGGCGGTCCGGTCCGGGCCGGCGGAGAAAGAAAAGCGGCCCGCCGTGTTAGTACTGCAACGACACTCCGTGATGCGGGGGACGTGGCATCGTTGACCGCATCGTGGTGAAGCAGACAATCGAAGGCCGGTCAGATGCGTTTCTTGACTTCACGGCCCGGTTCGCGGGACGTTTCGGGCGGGTGGAGCCCCGGCGGCGGATGGTGTCCTACCTGCGGGGACTGCTGAGCGAGACAGAGCGGAAGAACGGCTGGACCCTGGCGGAGGCCGCGGGGGACGACGGCCCCCAGGGCATGCAGCGGCTTCAGCGCCAGCCGCCATACCAGGGCGCGGCCGCGCTCGGGATCGGTGGCGCACCGCGGGCAGGCCCGGGGCAGCGGCCAGCACGAGAACCACGGCCCCCGCCAGCGCTTCCAGCGGCCGACGCGGTTGGCACCGGCCTCACCGGGGGTCAGAAGTACCGAGTTGTCCCGGACGTAGGTGTCGAACACCGGCTGAGCGACCTCGAGCGGCACGTAGAGCATGTCGAACAGCCACGGCTGCCAGCCCACGAGTGTCATCGTCCGCAGCCGGGCGATCCCGACGCCGGTGCGTTCGGCCAGCGCGGTGAGCATCGCCTCGGGCGGGTCGTAGTCGAGGTCGACCGGGGCCCGCAGGCCGACCAGGCCGAGGTTGCGCTCCAGCAGGTCTTGGACCCCCAACCCGTACAGGTCGGCGAGCCGCTCCAGCCAGGACGACAGCGACTCCAACGCACCGGGGCGAGGGTGCAGCGGCCACCGCCGCGGCGCGCTCACGTGAGCTCGCGCTCGAACAGTCGGCGACGCTCGCTCGGCCCGGCATAGGGCGCCAGCCCCAGGGTGCGCTGGTTGATGGCCTCCTCACCGGACTCGACTGCGGCCACGGCTGCGTCGGTGAGCAGATGGGTCAGCTCGCCGATCGTGCCCTCGCTGCGGGTGAGCAGGTAAGCGGCCATCTCGGCGGACGCGATCGGTGAGGGCCTGCGCAGCGGGAACGACGCGGCGAAGCTGGCCAGCAGCGAGCAGGCGTCGGCGTCGGCCTCCCAGCGGGGCAGGGTGAGCGGGGCGAACCGGTTCTCCAACTGGTCGTCGGAGCGGATGGCCAGGTAGGCGTCCCGGGTGCCGACACCGACCAGCGGGACGCGCAGCTCGTTGCCGAGGTAGCGCAGCAGGTTCAAGAACTCCCGACGGGTATCGCCCCGGCCGCCGAGCACGTTGTGCAGCTCGTCGATCACCAGCATCCGCACCCCGGCCGAGCGCAGCAGCCGCAGCGCCAGCTGTTCCAGCTCCGCCACCCGGTAGCGTGAGCGCAGCGGTGCGCCGAGCGCGGCCAGCAGGGCCACGTAGAACCGGTGGACCGACGGCTCGGAGGGCATCTGTACTGCCAAGACCGGGATCTCCTCGCGGCCGGGGTGCGACACCGGCGGGTGGGAGCGGCGGAACTTCTCCACGATCATCGACTTGCCGTTGTTGGTCGGCCCGATCAGCAGCAGGTTGGGCATCCGCTGTTTGGACGGCCAGGCCAGCAGCGTCTCCAACCGCTCCAAGGCCTCGATGGCGCGGGGGTAGCCGATCCACCGGTCCGAGCGCACGTACCGCAGCCGCTCGGTGTCCGGTAGCCGCACGATCTGCTGGGCGGCCGAGTGCAGGTGCGACAGGTCCACCGGTTCGTCGGCGTTCACCACTGCTCGATCACCTCGAACGGTCTGGCCGCGGCTTCGCCGGCTCGGTCACGGGGCGGTGATGGCGGGTTTGCCGGCTGCGGCCGGGGCGCTGCCTCGGAGCGGCGCTGGCGGTCGCGGCGGGCCTTGCGGGTCGCGCCCGACGCGGCCTCGGTGATCTGGCGCATCCGCTCCACCATGGCGAACAGCGCGTTCTCATCCACCTCGGCCCGCCCGAGCTCGCGCAGCCGCGCGACGGCGGCCTTGTGCTCCCAGGCGGTGATCGGCGGACGCGACAGCGTCCGGTAGGGGACCTCCACGTAGGTGAAGCCGTCCGGGGCCAAGACCCAGATCCGGCTGATGTCACGCGGATCGCGGCGCAGCACGAATCGGCCCAGCCTCTCGCGGCGGGCGATCCACGGTTTCAACGCGTCGCTGTAGTACTGCACGTGCTCGATGACGAACCCCGACCGCGACAGCGTCCGGCGGATCACCGGCAGGAAGTCCACCAGGAAGGCGGTCTCGCTGGTCACCGTCACCGGCGGGGCCGCCGCGGCCTTGTCCGCCCAGACCCCGGCCGGGGTACGGCCCAGCCCCTCGTGCACCTGGCCGTGATAGGAGGCCACCGCCAACGCCAGCCAGCGCTGCAGCTCGGCCAGCGTCAGCACGGCCGTGCCGTCGCTGTCGTAGGCGCCGCGCTCGGCGGTGTTGGAGAACGTGGTGCCCGGCAGTTCATGGGCGGACTGCATCATCGTGCCGATCAACCGCTCGACGATCCCGCCGAAGTGCGGCCTGCCGGGCGGCCGGTAGCCCAGCTTGATGCCGTGCTGGTCGCAGCCCCGGCGCAGCGCCTCGCTCTTGAACTCTGAGGCGTTGTCCACATACAGCTCGCGCGGCTTGCCGCTCATCGGCCACGCCGCCTCCGCCCCGAGCCGTTCCAGCCAGGGCCGCTTGTCGGTGACCGTGTGCGCCAGACATAGCCCGACCGAGGTCGCCGATGGGGACTCCAGCGTCACCACCAGGCCCACGACGCACCGGCTGGCCACGTCGATCGCAGCCGTCAGGTAGGGGCGGCCAATGGGCAGCCGGTGCCGTTCGTCGACCACGATCACGTCCACCGGCGTGTGGTCGATCTGCACCTGCTCCAGCAGCCCGGTGACCGCGGGCGGGGCGCCCCCGGCCGACCGCAGCGGGCGGGCCGCTTCACTCCCGTCCCGCGCGGTGGTGGCCGAGACCGGATCCAGTCGCGCGATCCGGCGCAGCACTGTCCCCCGCGAGGGGACCCGCAGGCCGCGGGCCCGGCACCGGCGGGTGATCTCGCGGTGTACCGCTGCCACCGTGCGGCGCTGCCGCGTCAGGTACCGCTCCCGCAGCACCTTCTGGACGATCGCCTCAACCTCTTCCGGCAGCCGCCCGCCCCCGCGACCGCCGCTGGAACGGCCCGGAAGCAGGTCCGACACCACCCCTTCATCCGCGCGCCATCGCCCGAGCAGTACGTACACCTGGCGCCGGGAGATCTGCAGCTTCGCGGCGGCTTCATCCGCTTCCGCCAGGCCCACGGTGTCCTTCTCCGCGAGCGGGCCGATCACCTCGGCCTGCCTCACTGCGGTATCCCACGCCTGGGCGGGCGCGGTTAGGACGCCGCGCTCGGCCACCGGTTCGTCCGTCATCGCCAAGCCCTCCGCCGTGCATGCGACTACGGCCGATCCGACCGTAGTGCAGGCGACTCCGTATGTCCTGAGAACCCGGAATCCTCTGCGCTCGGCAGGTGAATGCGCAGCTCAGCCGTGCACACGACTTCGGACATTCACACCTGACTTAACTTCTGCGGGTACGAACTGTCCCCTCTGCCGCGCTCCGTCGCAGAGGGGACAGCTCGGTCATGGAGACCCCCGCCGCTCAGGCCTTCGCCTCCGCCGCTTTGCGGTACCACTGCTCGGCCTCCCCGGCCTCACCCCGCTGCTCCAGCAGAATGCCGAGGTTGGTCATCGCGCGGAAGTGGTTGCCGTTCGCGGTCACGGCTTTGCGGTACCACTGCTCCGCCTCCTCCTTCTCACCCCGCTCTTGCAGCAGGACGCCGAGGTTGTTCATCGCGAGAGCGAGGTTGCCGTCCGCGGCAATGGCCTTGCGGTACCACTGCTCGGCCTCCCCGGCCTCACCCCGCTGCTCCAGCAGGTGGCCGAGGTTGTTCATCGCGAGAGCGTGGGTGCCGTCCGCGGCAATGGCCTTGCGGTACCACTGCTCCGCCTCCTCCTTCTCACCCTGTTGCTTCAGCAGGAAACCGAGTTTGAACATCGCGCGGGCGTAGGTGCCGTTCGCGGTCACGGCTTTGCGGTACCACTGCTCGGCCTCCCCGGCCTCACCCCGCTGCTCCAGCAGAATGCCGAGGTTGGTCATCGCGCGGAAGTGGTTGCCGTTCGCGGTCACGGCTTTGCGGTACCACTGCTCCGCCTCCTCCTTCTCACCCCGCTCTTGCAGCAGGACGCCGAGGTTGTTCATCGCGAGAGCGAGGTTGCCGTCCGCGGCAATGGCCTTGCGGTACCACTGCTCGGCCTCCCCGGCCTCACCCCGCTGCTCCAGCAGGTGGCCGAGGTTGTTCATCGCGAGAGCGTGGGTGCCGTCCGCGGCAATGGCCTTGCGGTACCACTGCTCCGCCTCCTCCTTCTCACCCTGTTGCTTCAGCAGGAAACCGAGTTTGAACATCGCGCGGGCATCGCCGGCCTCGGCGGTGCGGCGCACTCGGGCCTCTTCGTCTTCTTCGGGCTCGGTACGCAGAATCCGAGTCTTGGCCAGTGGCGGTGTTGCGACGCGGCCGGTGAGGAGCATGTCCAGGACCTGGCGTGCGGTGGGCCGCTGGTCGGGGTCCTTGGCCGTGCACGCCAGCACGATCCCCAGCAGCGGGTCGGCCAGGTTCCCGGTCTGGGGCGGGTGGTTCAGGACCCGGTTGATGCGGGAGGCCTGGGTGGAGGCGGCGAAGGCCTCGGCGCCGGTCGCGGCGTGCACGATGACCGAACCCCAGGCGAAAAGGTCCGCGGCCGGCCCCAGGGTGGTGCCCTCGATCTGCTCGGGGGACATGTAGCCCAGGGTCCCGATCCGTGTGGCCGAGGAGGTGTCGGCGTCCAGGGCGCGGGCGATACCGAAGTCGATCACCCGCGGCCCGTCCGGGCCGAGCAGGATGTTGTCGGGCTTGAGGTCGCGGTGCACCACTCCGGCGGCGTGGATGGCGCTGAGCGCGGTGATGGTCTGCACCGCCAGGCGCTGCAGGTCCCCGCCGGTGCGGGGGCCGTCCTGGTCGATGGCCTGGGCCAGGGTGGGCCCCGGGACGTACTCGGTGGCGATCCAGGGCGGCTCGGCTTCGGCGTCGCCGTCCAGGACCTGGGCCAGGCAGAACCCCTGCACTCTGCGGGCGTTGACCAGCTCTTGGGAGAAGTAGCGGCGCACCTGGGGGTCCCGGGCCAGGTGGGGGTGCACAAGTTTGATGGCCGCCTGCCGGCCGGCACTGTCTTCGCCCAGGTAGACCGTGCCGAACCCGCCCGAGCCCACCTCGCGCACCAGACGGAACCCGCCCACCCGCTGACCAACCTCCGCCACCGCTGCCCCCGACTGTTCGCTGTTCGCTGCGCGGGATCCAACCTAGACAGGAACCGGGCAATCCACCATCGGATGCCCGTAAAAGGACTGGCCCCCAGGAGGGCCCCTTCGCCAACCACCCCACGCCCTACCGGTGTCGCGGGCGGGAACGGGCGGGCGGCGCTGCTCGGGCCCGGCCCAGGTCGGCGGGGAAGTAGGCGTGGGTGAAGGCGGTGATCTGCCGGGTCAGAGCGGTGGTGAGCCGTGCAGTGGAGTGGCCCTGGTGTTCGGGGTCGTGCTCGGCGGCCACCGAACGCACCCACCCGTTCAGGACGCCGCGCTCGGTCACTGGTTCGTCCGCCATCGCCCGACTCCTCGCCGTGCACACGACTTCGGCCGATTCCGACGGTAGTGCAGACGACTTCGGGATGTCCGGGGAATCCGAAGTTCCCTGCACCAGAGGGTGAATCCGCAGGTCGGATGTGCAGACGACTTCGGAAACTGACAGGCGGAGCCCGGGGCGCCTGTCCGAGAAACGATCGATTCTCGGACAGGTCCGGGGTTGGCCCGGATCGACTGTAGGGTCCTGCTTGTGGCAGATCATCAGGACGAGACCAGGGCGGCCTACGACGGGGTCGTCGAGCTCTACGCGTCACTGTTCGCCAACCGGCTGGAGACACAACCGTTCTCTCGGGCCATGATCGCCACATTCGCCGAACTGGTGCGCGCGACGGGCAACCTACGGGCAGCGGACGTCGGGTGCGGACCCGGACATCTGACGGCCATGCTGAACGAACTGGGCCTGAACGCCTTCGGGCTCGACCTCTCCCCGGGCATGATCGACCACGCCAGTAGAGCTCATCCGGTGCTGCGCTTCCAGCAGGCGCGGATGGAGTCCCTGCCGATCGAGGACGGCGCACTCGGCGGCGTACTGGCCCACTACTCGATGATCCACACCCCTCCGGGGGACTTGCCGAAGCTGCTCGCCGAGCAAGTCCGTGTCCTGGCACCGGGCGGCCTGCTCCTCGTCTCCTGCTTCGGTACCAACGGGCCAGAGCCGATCCGGTTCGACCACAAAGTGGCGCCTGCCTACAGCTGGCCAGCGGAGTGCCTGGCCGAGCTACTGGCCGACGCCGGGCTCGTTCCCTTCGCGCGGCTACTCCACGACCCGGCCTCCAAACGGGGCTTCCTCGACACCCACCTGCTGGCCCGCCGTCCGTAGGTCCATCGACTCTGCGCACCGGACGGTCGGAGCCTCCCCTCACCGCCGGCCCGGCGGCCGTCGTACACCGCGTCTTCTCAGTCGCTCTGGTCGGGGTCGCGTAGGGGGCGCAGGTCCTCCACCGTGGGATCGGTGGGGAAGGTGTAGGAGCCCAGGAAGTTGATGTGATCGAACCCCAATGGGGACAGCCGCGCGCACATCTCCTCGGTGGCTGGGACCCCCTCCGCGCGTAGCCGGGTGACCGCGGCGTCGATGTAGAGCGAGTTCCACCACACCACGGCGTTGAGGACCAAGCCCAGGGCGCCGAGCTGGTCCTCCAGGCCTTGGCGGTAGTGCTGGCGGAGTTCGCCGCGGTTCCCGAAGCAGATCTTGCGGGCCAGCTGGTGACGGGATTCGGAGACGTTGAGCTGAGCTCCGATCATGCGCCGGTAGGGCTCATCGTGCAGGAACTGGAGCAGGTGCAGGGTTTTGAAGATGCGCCCGTAGTGGGCGAAGGCGTCCCCCAGCCCGGTGGGCCTTACCTCCAAATCCTGTAGTAATCCTCCTCGACCCCCGAACAGGGGCAGTTGTGTGGTTCATCCGCGGGCTCCGGTTGAGTGATGGCCGATGCAGGTGGGGGCGGTGGTGGCCTGCCCGGGGCGCCACCCGGCCCCCCGGAAGGGGGCGGGGTGCTGCGGTGCCCCGGGTGCGCTTCCACCGCAGGCGGTCAGGGGCGGCTGTGCTCAAGGCGGGCGGCGACGCGGCCGGCCTCGGGGACCCCTATCGGGGCCAGGACCTGGTGGGCCTCTTCGAGCAGGCGGCGCTCCTCCTGGCCGTGGCCGCGGGCGGCGGCGATGTCGGCCAACGCGGCCAAGGCGTTGCCGATCTGGACCTGCTGCCCGGTCCGCCGGGCGGCGGCCAGGGCCTCGGCCGCGCCGGCGGCGGCCTCCTCCAGGTGCCCGAGGGCGATCAGGGCGGGAACCCTCCGGGTGAGGGTCTGCACCGCCTGGTAGGCGTCGTCCTGCTCGCGGAACACGGCCAGGGCCTCGGTGAAGTAGGAGTGCGCGCGGCCGTGTTCGCCCAGCCGGTCCAGGATCTGGGCGTAGAAGCGCCACTGGATGGCCAGCCCGCGGGGAGAGCCGACCCGTTCGTGGTGGGCGATGGCCTCCTCGGCGATGGGCAGCGCCTCGGCGGGCCGGTCCCGGGTGGTGGTGGCCTGGGCGAGCACCTCACAAGACGAGCCCATGACCTGGGCGTCGCCGAGGCCGCGCCCCAGCGCCAGGGCCTCGCGGCCGGTGGACTCCGCGGCCTCGAACCGGCCGAAGCACATGTGGCGCTGGGCCCGCAACAGCAGCATCACGGCTTCGGCGTACCGGTCGCCGGAAGCGCGCGCCGAGGACACGCCGAGGTCGGTGGCCTCCTCCCACGCCGCATGCGGGCGCAGCCCCGCGAACCGCGATTTGCAGGAGTCGACGAGGCGGACGACATCCCCGTGCTCGCCGGCCTCGTGGGCGCGGCGGATGACGGCGTCCACGGCCGCCCCCTCGGCCGCCCACCAGTCCAGGGCGGTGCGCTGGTCCGGCAGGGGCTCGGCGCCCTGGGGGTCTTCCAAGCGCCAGCGGCGCGGGTTGAGGGTGGCATCGGCGCGCAGCGCCGCGTACCGGTAGTGGCCGCGCACGGCCTTGTGCGCGGTCGCGGCCTCCTCGGGGAGGGTTTCCAGGATTCCGGCGGCGTGGTCGCGGACCACGTCGTGGATCTCCCACGCCCCGTTGCCGGCGGGGGTGAGCAGGTTGGCCTCGCTCAGGGCGCGCAGCGCCGCACGCGCTTCCACCTCCTCCGAGCTGAGGAGGGCGGCGGCCAGTTCTGCGGTGATGCGGGGGCCGGGGAGGGCGCCGAGCAGCGCATAGAGGCGGCGGGGTTCGGTGGGGAGGGCGGTGTGGGCGGCGTCCAGGCCGGCGTACATGGCGGAGTCCTCCTCAGAAGGGGAGAGAACAGATATGTGGTGGGCGCGGCGGCCGGTGAGGGCCTCCAGCGCCTGGTCGGTGGGGCAGTCCGGGTCCAGGGCCAGGAGCCCGGCCACCGCCGCCACCGCGAGCGGCATGCCGGCGCACAGTCCGGCCAGCGCGTCCAGGTCGCGCCCGGCGACCTGGTCCTCGGGGAGCAGCCGGGCCAGGAGTTCGGCGGCGCCGTCCTGGCCGAGCGGGTCGACGGGCACCCACACCGCGCCGTCGGGAAGGAGCCCGGACAGCCGGGTGCGGGAGGTGGCCAGCAGCAGGCACCCGGTGCCGGCGGGGATGAGCGGGCGGACCTGCTGGGCGGTCGCGGCATCATCGGCCACGATCAGCAGGCGGCGGGTGTGGGTGAGGGTGCGCCACATCCCCACCCGCCCCGCCTCTGTGGGGGGCAGGGCGCTCCCGTGGACGCCCAGGGAGCGCAGCGCGGCCCCGAGGACCTCGGAGGCCGGCGCCGGTTGGGAGCCGCCGAGGTGGAGGAAGACCTGCCCGTCGGGGTAATGCGGGGCGGCCCGGTGGGCGAACTCCACCACCGCCGAGGTCTTGCCCGAACCGCCGAACCCGGCGGCGATGATCAGGCGCGCGCCGCCCTCCACCAGCTTCTCCAACCGGGCCAGCTCTCGGGCGCGGTTGGTGAACCGCGCGGTGGGCGGGGGCAGCTCGCGGGGCACCGGCGGGGCCGGCGGCGTGCTGGGCGCGGTGGTGATGGTGAGGCCGCCGGTGACCTGTCCGGCCTGAACGACCGGCCCGTTGGTGTTCCCGGAGATGTGGTTCCTGCCGCCGTTCACCGCCGTCCTCCGGTCACCTCGGCGGCGCCGAACCTGACGAGCAGGTAGTAGGCCATCTCGACGCGGACGCCGATCTGGTCGGCGAAGGCGTCGAGCCGGTCGTCGCGGTACAGCTGGGCCAGCCGGTCGCGGAGGCGGGGCAGGGCGGTTTCAGGGATGCGCACGTCGCCGTTGGGCAGCACGGCGGTGGGCAGGTACCCCGCGTCCGCGATGCGGCAGATGATCCGGAAATGAACGCGGTGGGTGACGCCGATGATGTGGCGGGACCGCAAGGCGCACCCCGGGTGCGGGGTGCCCGGGTTGAGCCGCTGCCAGTGGGACCAGATGTCGGTGGTGCGGTAGACCCGGGCCTTCTGGCTGATGCGGAGGGGGTCGGGCAGCAGTCCGCGGTCGCCCCAATCGCACACCGTCCGGGCGGTCACGCTGTAGAACGCCCCGACGTCCTCGGTGGACATCGTCGGGGGCAGGATCAGGGGGCTGTTGCTCATTGGGCCTCCTGTGCGCGGGACGCGGGCTGGACCGGGACCCGTCCGCCGCCGGGGGCGGGAAGCAGCCGCCCGCCGGGCGGCACCGGAACCGCGGCCGGGACCGGAGGCGGCGGGGGCGGTGCGGGCAGCAGTGCGGCGGCCAGCTCCGCGCTGCCGGGTGTGGTGGACAGCCGTTTCGCGATCTCCTCGGTCGGCAGCCCGGCCTTGCGGAGGCGGGCCAGTGCGGCGAGGTCGATGTCAGGGATGTCGAGGGGGTCGCGCATCCGGGTTCCTGTTCTCCGTGTTGAAAAAAGGGGGGGCGGTGTTCAGCCGTGCCGATCGAGGCGGTCCAGGCGGTTGACCAGGTCGCCGACCTGGTGGGGGGTGGTCCAGCGGGCCTGTTCCAGGGCGGTGTGCAGGTGGGTCCGGGCCGCCTCGAGGTCGCCGCGGACCTGGGCGGCGCGGGCCAGCACCCGGTGCGCCCGCACGGCCTGGGGGCCGTGCCCGGCCTGCAGGGCGGTTTCCAGGGCGCGGGCGGCTGCGGCGGCGGCCTCCTCGGGGCGGTCCAGGTCGGTGAGCACTTCGGCCGAGGCGATGAGGGCGTGGGCGGCCTGGACGGTGTCGCCGGCCTGCTCCAGCACCTCCAGCGCCCGGCTGTAGGCGGCCAGGGCCTCGGCGGGGCGGCCGTCGGCCACCAATGCCATGCCGAGGAACCGGCGCTGCACGGCCGCACCCCGGGCGTGGCCGGCCTGCTCGTAGAGTTCGACGGCCCGCTCGCAGCAGCACACCGCCGCCCGGAGGTTGCCCAGCTTGCGGTTGGCCGAGCCGAGGCTCTGCCACGCCGACCCTTCGGCCAGCGGGTTCCCGGCCTGTTCGGCGTGGCCGAGCGCGGTGCGGGCGGCCTGGGCGGCTTCGCTGTAGCGCAGCTGGGACATGAGCCGGGAGTGGTCCAGCAGCGCCATCGCGGCCCGGGGCCCGGGGGCGCCCAGGAGCTGGGCCGAGGCGGCGCCCAGCTCACAGGCCCGCAGCCACACCCGCAGCGGGCGGCGGGCGTGGATCCAGGTGCGTAGTGCTTCGGCCAGCGCGCACACCTCTTTGTGCATCCCGGCCTCGTGGGCCAGCTGGAGGAGACCGTGCAGCAGCGGCTCGCGGGCCTCGAACCAGTCCAGCGCCTCGGCCGTCGTGGTGACCGGGAGCGGTTCGGGCACCTCGGATTCCGGGGTGCACAGCCGCCAGGACCGGGCGGGGTTGGCGGCGGCGTCGGCCGCGGTCGCGGCGGCCACCGCGTGGTGAACGAGCCGGGCGGTGGCCGCGCGGGCGGCCCCGGTTCCCAGGGCGCGGGCGGCGCGGTCGGCGACGGCGGCCACGGCGTCGTGCATCCGCCACACCCCGCCCTCGGCGGGGGCGAGCAGGTGAGCCTGTGCCAGTACTCCCAGTGCGCCGGCGGCCTCCCCGGGGTCCAGGCCGGACAGCGCGGCGGCTTCCTCCGCGCCGATCCGGGCGGGGGCGGGGTGCAGCCCCAGCAGCGAGAACACTGTCCGCTCGAGCGGTGGCAGGGTGTTGGCGGTGGCGGTGAGGCGGTCGGCCACGACGCCCTCCGGGGCGGGGTGCTCATCCATGGGCCACCCCCGCCAGCGGCCGCACCAGCTGGGGGAACGGGGAGGCCAGGGCCGTGTCGATCGCGGTGATCAGGTGGCCGCCGAGCAGGAGCAGCCACTCCCCGGCCGCGCTGTCGGGGTCGGCGACCGTGTACTCGCGCAGTACGGCGCGGGCGAGCACGTCCGCGGCGGGGGCGGCCTCCGGGGCGGGCGGGAGGTGCAGCGCCGTGCCGGCCCGGTCCAGGGTGAGGGCGCGTCGGCTCCATCCGATGGCGGCGGGCTCAAGGCCAGTGGGGGGCATCGTTGTCCTGCTTTCTGCTTTTCAGGCGGGTGGTTGCCGGCGCAGGGCCGGGAGGGAGGCCGGAGCGGTGCGCTTCAGGCGGAGCCCTTCGTCTGGGAGCGGGCGCGGCGGCGGGCGCGCCGGGCCACGGTCTGCTGGCAGCGGCAGAGGGAGAGGCCCGCCACGGCGTCCGGCAGCCACAGGGCCACTGCCAGCGCTGTCCCGAGGGTGTGAAACAGCCGGGGGAACTGAGCGGCGGCCGTTTTGAGCTGCACCACCTCGGCCCGGCAGGCCGGGGAGCAGGTGTCGTCCGGGTCCAGCAGGGCGGGGTCGGGGGTGCGGGCCAGGGAGATGAGGCCGGCGGCGAGGTAGAGGGCCAGGGCGCCCAGCAGCCACTGCATCGGTGTCTCCTTCGCGAGGTCGGGGTTGGAGGAGGGGCCGCCCGCCCGGGAGCGGAGGGGAGGCGGGCGGCCCCGGTCACGGTCCCGGGCAGGAGCGCCGGCTCCTCCCCCGGGGGACGGTCCGGTGGGCGGTGCCCCGGGCCGCTGTGTGGCAGGGGCAGTGCACCGCCCACCGGTAGGCGGCCTCGACGGGCCAGAACACGACGGCCAGCGGCGCCTTCTCCGCCCGCTCGGCGGCCGGGGTCCGGGCCGTGTACCGGGCGTGCGCCATGGCCCGCCGGCACTGCGGGCTGCACGCCAGGTCGGGGTCGATGCGCCGGTCCCGGCGCAGGGCGCCGGGGAGCAGGCTGCGGGCCGCGAGGCCGAGGCCGGCGGCGAGGTAGGCGCCCCCGAAGCACAGGGCGGCGGTGGCGAGCGGGTGCACGGCTGCCTTCCTTGTTCTGGCCGGTCAGATCCAGGGCCCCGGGCAGGAGCGTCGGCTCCTCCCCGGGGGTGCTCCGGCCGGTGGCGTGGACGGTCCGGCCGGAGCACGGGGGCGGGCCCCCGCGCGGCCCCCCGGCGGCGCCCATCGCCGCCGCCGGGGTCGCAGATCAGTCGGGGCCCGCAGGGCCGGGTCCGGCTCCCCGCGAGCCGGACCCGGCCGGCCTCAGGCCGCCGGTCTCCGGCGGCCGGCGCTGAAGGGGGCGGCCTTTGCGAACGCGGCTTCGAGGCGCTCGGCGTGGGCGGCGACCGCGGCGGGTGCGTGCAGGACGCGGCCGAAGCGGAACCGCCCGGCCGCATCGTGCACCAGCTCCACGGCCCGGTCCCCGCCCTCGCGGTGCAGCACCCATACGTCGGCGTCCAGCCCCGGCGCCGGGCCCTCCAGGATCCGGACCTCCTCGCCGGCCCCCGCCAGCCGGGGAAGGACGGCGGTGAGCTGGAAGGCGGTGTAGAGGGTGATCGGGTGCTCGATGATGCGCAGCCGCCGGAAGCTCTTGTCCTTGGCGAGGTCGGCCCAGGACTCCAGTGCCTCGCACAGCACCGGGTCGCCTGCGGGGTCCTGCTCGCGCAGCCAGGCCCGGTAGGCCTGCTCTTCGGCCGGGGGCTGGTAGTGCTGGCGGGACTCCAGCCGCAGGCCGCCGGCGCACCCGCCCAGCAGCTCCTGGAAGCCTGCGTCGGACAGGGAGGTGAAGACCATCGAAACTCCACGGCCGGCGGGAAGGGGAAGGTCGGAGATCAGTTCGTCGGGGGTGGTGCGGCGCCGCATGGCGCCGTGGCCGGTGGGCGGCATCGCGTACACCCACCTCGGCCTCCCGTAGGAGGCGGCGTCGGCGAGCACCACCCAGCCCGGCCACCAGGCCCGGATGATGTCCAGCAGCCGGTGCACCTCCAGCGCCTCCGACAGCTCGGCCCGGGTGTCGGCGCGCGCCTCCTGGCGGTGGCCGGGGGCGTGGGGGTGGGGGCGGGTCGCGGTGTGCACGGTGTGGCGCGACTTGCCGTCGGGGGCGTCTTCGAGGCGGGTGCCCAAGCGCCAGCCGGTGGTGTTCACGGGGGTTCTCCGTCGTCGTCGGGCTGCGCGGTCAGCGGTCAGGGGGCGCGGTGGTGGCCGAGGATCTCCACCACCGCGTCCTCGGCGGCCAGATCGACCCGGTGCTTTCGGCCGCGCCGGTCGCAGAACCAGGCGTGGCGCGGCGGGTCGGGGGTGAGCACCAGTGGCGGGGGCCCGCCGGTGTCGGGCGGGCCGCCCAGGAGGATCACCGCGCCGCGCCCGCCCTGGTGCAGCAGTCGGCAGGCGGCGCCGCGGCCCTCCAGCTGCTCGCAGAGGTAGCGCGCGATCTCGTAGTGCGGCGGGTCCGGCGGGGGTCCTGCGGGCACGGGGGGCTCCTGGCGGTGTAGCGGCGGGGTGGTGCCCGCCCGCCCCTGGGGGCGGGTCGGCTTCTGCCGGGGGCGGGCGGGTGACAGGGGCGGCCCGCTCCACCGGCGGGTACAGAGCGGGCCGCGCGGCCGCCCGCCTCGCAAGGGGAGGCGGTGTCGGGGCGGGCGGCGGTCTCACCGGCCGGGCGGCCGGGGGACCTGCCGGGAGGGCAGCGCCCCCCGGTCGATCCCGGTGCGGACCAACGCGGCGAGGTCGGCCAGGTCCTGGGCGGCCGGCGGCGGAGCCGAGCCCCGGAGCAGGGCGGCCTGCTGCTGCTCGATGCGGCGGCAGTACGGCCCCGGGGCGGGGCGGGTCACGGCGCCACCGCCGCCTCCTGGTCCAGGCGCCCCAGGAAGGCCTGGACCTCGCCGAGGTAGGCGCTCTCCTTGACCTGCGCGTACTCGGCATCGAAGAGCCGGTACACCGGGGTGTGGGACAGCGCGTCGCGGCCGCGCACCAGCCGGTAGCCCAGCCGCTCGGCCTCGGCCCGGCTCTGCTCGAAGGCCTGGCGCAGCCCCGGGTCGGACAGGGGCGGCGCCTGTGGCCAGAAGCGGCGGATCATGCCGCACCCCCGTCGTTTGCGGTGGTGTGGAGGCGGTGGTGCCGGTCCTGGGCGGCCTGCTCGGTGCGCAGGCGCGCCTCCAGCTCGTCCAGGTCGCCGGCGGTGATGCGGCCCCGGAAGCCCAGGCGCTTCTCCGCCGGGCTCAGCGGGGTCTTGCGGACGGCGACCAGGCGGGTGCTCGCCGGGGCGAGCGGGTCCTGGCCGATCGCCCACCCGGGGAAGTCCAGCTGCAGGGCGCGGCGGGCGGTGAACAGCCCGGCGGGCTCGGCGTCAGGGGTGTCGGAGGCCCTGTCCGCAGGGCAGGGGGTACCGGTAGAATCCATGCGTCTTCACCTGCTTGGGGTAGGTGGAGTCCACACCCCCGGGCCCGGCGAAGCCGCGGGGGTTTCTTGTGCTCTGACAATGGCGCCGTCGTTACGCGGCTGTCCACGGATGCCTCCGAAAAGGAACCAAGTAAGGCGATCGGGGGTTTACAGGGGCCCCGTCGTACTAGATAGTGCTCACATGGTGCTCAAGCCCGAAGTAGCCAGGAAGCGTTTCGGCAACGAGTTGTTCAGGAGGCGGAACCTAGCGGGCCTTACTCAGAGACAGCTTGCGACCCAAGCCAACCTGTCTCAGACGTTCGTTGGGGCTATCGAGCGTGGCGAGAAGAGGGTCAAACGCGACAAAGTTCTACTCATAGAGGCTGCCCTGAACACTAAAGGAGCCCTGGCGTCTCTGTGGGACTCCCTGTTCACGCCTAACGGGCTGAGCACCTACTTCCAGGACATAGCGAAGCTGGAACGAGGAGCTTCATGTCTCAAGGAGTTCCAGCTCGGGCTGTGCCCCGGCCTGACACAGACTCCTGAGTACGCCCGCGCGATCATCCAGAGTGGTCGACCGACGGCTTCTGCGGCGGCAGTCCAGGAGGCGGTGGAAGCCAGACTCGCCCGGCAGGAGATACTGCTCCGTGCAGACAACCCTGTTCTCTACGTACTCGTGCTCGATGAAGCCGCCTTGCGACACACCGCCGGAGGGCATGAGACCATGGCCCACCAGATGAAGCACCTGCTGGAGCTCGCGGAGCGACCGAACGTGTCGATCCAGGTCATCCCCTTCGGGACGAGCGGTCACCCTGGGCTCGACGGCTCGTTCCTGATCATCGATACACCCGATCAAGGGCCTGTGGTCTACACCGAGACACTCAAGTCGGGATCACGAGAAGATGACAGTGAGACCGTAGTTAAATACGCAGGGGCGTTCAGCGACCTGAGAGGAGCGGCGCTCCCCGCCGTCCCGTCACAGGACTACATCAAGAAAATCATGGAAGAGTACAAAGGATGATGGCATCAGACTGGACGAAGTCCAGCTACAGCGACGGCGGCAACAGCAACTGTGTCGAATGTCGCTCATCTAGCATGTTCGCGCAGGTGAGGGACACTCAAAATCGCCACCTAGGATACCTGGAGTTCTCCTCTAGTGAATGGTCTCTTTTTCTTCGGAGCGTGAAGGCCAGCGCCTTTTCAGAGAAGGCGTAGAAGACTGAGAAGGGCCGCCTCCACACCCGCACACCTGGTGTGGCGGCGGCCTGTCTCACGACCGTAGACCATCCCGGCCCCGTTCGCGGTGAACACCGCGAGACCGGATCAGGCCAGCCGCCAGCGCCCGATGGAGCGGCGCCGCCGTCGGCGGGGCACCCCGCGCGGCCTCTCCGCCGCAGGCTCCGGAGGCCCCCTCTGTCCCGGTCACCTCGGCGGTGGCGTGCACCGGCTTCTCCGGCCTGCACCGGCTCGGACACAAGCTGCCGGTTCGGCAGGCTGCAGGCTAGTGCGCTGAGTCCAGATGCCACGCTGGGGTATCTGCGAAAGAAACTGAAGGAGTACGAAGATGCCGAAAACTGAGTGGCACAAGTCCAGCTACAGCACTGGCGGCAATAGCAACTGCGTCGAGTGTCGAGCGTCGGTCGGCTCCGCGCAGGTCAGGGACACGCAGAACAGAAGCCTTGGACACTTGGAGTTCGGCGGGCAGGAGTGGGCGGCCTTCCTCTTGGACGCGAAGGCAGACCGCTTCTAAACACCAGCGATAAACGACGCGGAGGGCCGCCTCCACACCCGCAGACCTGGTGTGGCGGCGGCCCTCCTCATGACCGTAGACCATCCCGACCCTGCTCGCGGGGAGCACCGTGAGGCCGAATCGGGCCACTCAGAGCCCAAGAAGGCGGTGTAGAACGTCTCGACGGTGGCGTTCAACAGCCACCCCCGGGCCGCGCTTACTGGGGCGCAGACCATCGGCGCGCGGCGCGGACGATCCGCAGCCCGGGAGCCTGGTCGATGGCGGCCAGGGCAGCCACGATGTGCTCTTCAGCGCCGATTTCAGCCGCCAACGCGACCGTGGAAGCTAGATGCACGCGTCCTCGACGTCGGTCACTACGGCTGTCGTCTTGCGAATGAGTCGGTACGACACTGATCCCGGTGCATGCAGCCGGAACCAAGCGAGGCGATCAACCGCGTCGCCCCGGTGCGAGTACTCCTCTGACGCAGCGAGCCACCGGCCCTCGGAGCCAACCTGGACGACCCACACGACGCCGAGCACCTCTGCTACCGCCTCGTCTGTCACCCCACCATTCGTCACGGCTTCAAGATAGTCCCTGCCGTGGCGGCCGCGGACCGGTCAGGGCTTCAGCCCCCGGTAGTGGGCCCATCGGTGGGCGGCTTCGGCCATCGCCTTCAGCCACCGCTCCTCGGGGCGGGCCTCGGCCATCCACCGGTGCAGCCGGTCGTTGGCCGCTGCGAAGGCGTCCACTGCCTCCGCCTGGGCCTTCCTCCATGTCCGGCAGCCCGCCACCGCGTCTTCGGCTGAGGCCGGGGTGTGCCCGGCGGCGATCAGCTGCACCGCCAGGCAGGCCGGCGTGATGAACCCGGCCCCCACGGTGGGCCACTCCCAGTCGACCACTCGTACCCGCCCCCCGGTGGTGATGAGCAGGTTGTCGGGCTGGACGTCGGTGTAGACCAGCCGGTCCCCGCCCAGCAGGGCCGCCTCGTCGGTGAAGCGGTCCCACCGTGTCTCGCCCCATCCGCGCGCCACCGCCGGGGGCTCCACAGCGCCGATCCGCTCCACCGCCTCCGCCACCCCGGCCAGGTCGGGCGATCCCGGGCAGAAGTCGGCCCGCCGTCCTTGCACCGCCTCGAAGCCCAGGACGACCCAGTGCTCGTTCTCGGCCCGCCACAGCAGCGCGGGGGCGAGGCCGCCCAACGAGGGGTTGATGAGGCCTTCCCGGGCTACCGAGTCCAGCAGGCCGCCGGGCCGGTTGGGCACGCCCTTGACGAAGAAGGCCCCCTTCTCGGCCTCCACCAGCGCGGTGACGGCGCCGCCGGCACCGCCGCCGGCGGGCCGGGTGCACTGGATCGCCCCGGTGAAAGGGGCGATCAGGCGCGGGAAGGGGATCTGCACTGCTACCTCCTGGGGGCGCATCCGCTGTTGGGGGTGCCGGGCTTGCACCACCGGTCGGGCTCGCACGGGTTCTGCGGCGGCGGCTGGTCGCCGTCTTGTTTCTTGCCTGCCCGGATCTTCGAGACGGCCCGGGCCATCGCGGGGCCGGACAGGATAGCCGACAGCTCCTCATCGGCGACGTTGCCCACGCCCATCCAGGAGGACATGGCGCAGGGGGACACCTCACCGGTGGGGCCGACACAGGCGGTGCCGCTCCCGCAGTTCCCGCACAGCCCGGACACATCAGGGGGCCGCTCCCGCCCGCCCCTCCCGAACGGGCGCACCCGGTCGGTTCCGACGTCGGTGGCGCCGAGCGATTCGAGGTCCTCCACGGCCGCCTCGACGCCTTCGCCGGGGCCGACCGCGATGATCCCGACGCGCAGCGGGACGCCCAGGGCCACGGCCTTGGCGATGTTGGCCCTGGTGCGGCGGTGGCTCGGCCGGGCGGTGACGGCGTTGTGGCGGGCGGGGTCGGCGGAGTAGTAGGAGGTGGCCAGCGACATGCCCTCGCGCCGGAGGAGCTCCCACCACCGAGGGGAGAGGTGGACGAGGTTGCTGAAGACCTCCACGCCCAGCCCCGCCTCCAGGGCGTGTTCGGCGATGTCGGGGGCGTGGGGGTGCAGGGTGGGCTCGCCCCCGATCAGCTGGAGGTGTCCGGCACCGGCGCGGGCGGCCTGGTCCACGACGCCGAACCAGTCCTGGCGCTCCATGGTGCCGTGGGTGCCGCCAGGGCCGGAGGCGTTGTAGCAGTGGGCGCACTCCAGCTGGCACTTCCTGGTCAGGTCCAACCACACCATCCGCAGCGGGGGGTGTTCTCGGCAGGGGGTGGGCAGTTCGGTGACGGTCACACAGATCTCCCTTGCGTGTCCGGGTTCTGCTCGCCGTTCTTCTAGAAAGGGGCCGGCCCCGAGGGGGCGGCGGGTCGTTCGCTGCTCTCGGCAGACTCCGCAGGCCAGGAATCGCCGCTCGCCGACTCATGGCGCCCGCCGTGGCCGACGGGCCGGGCGCATGGCAGCGCCCCGTGCGGCCGCTCTCCGTCGGCCGCAACAGGCCAGGCCAGGCACTCCTGCGGCAGGACGGGCGGGTAGCGGCGGGGGCGTTCCATGGCCGGGAAACTACCCGGGCGGCTTTCCCGCCGTCCCGAAGATTTCTCGAAATTTCTCCTGCAGGGGAGTGGATTTCACGGCTTTTCTCGCAGGAGCTCGCGGCGCAGCCGCGCCAGCAGCCGGTGCGCACCGGTTCCCCGCTCGGCCACCCCCCACAGCTCATCCCAGGTCCGCCGGTACGGTGCGATCGCCTCGGAATCGACCAGCCGCAGCTCCGCCCCGATGGTCTCCACCAGCACCAGCTCACCGTCGAACAGCCAGAACCCGTGGCTCGGAACCACCGGCACCCGCACACCGGTGGGCACGACCGCGATGTCCACCCCGGCCATGCCCACCATCCCCGCGACCCGGTCGAGCTGGCCGGCCATCACCTCCACTGGGCAGATCAGCAGCCGCAGCGCCGGCTCCCACATCAGGACCTCGATCCGCCGCCCCGGCTCGTACAGGATCTGCTGGCGCCGCATCCGCGCCTGCACCCCGGCCTCCACATCATCGGGCGTGCCCTGAAGGGCGACGGTGCGGCCCAGCATGTGCCGGGCGTAATCGGGCGTCTGCAGCAGCCCCGGCACACAGGCCGCCTCGAACACCCGGATGTGAGAAGAGGCCTGCTCGATGTCGCCGAAGGAACGCTGCCGCGCCATGGTGCCGGCGGCCAACTGCCTTCTCCAGCTCGTGTAGTGGGTCTCCGCCTCGCGGCGCTGGGCGAGCAGCTCCTCGGCCGCTGCCGGCGCCCCGCACGCCGTCGCCCACGCCCTCAGGTCCTCCGCGGTCGCGCTCTGCTTGCCGTGCTCCAGCTTGGAGACCTTCGACGGCGCCCACCCCAGGGCCCCGGCCAGGGCGCGGCCGGACAGCCCGGCCCCGGTGCGCACCTCGCGCAGGCGCGCCCCCAGGGCATGCCGGGCCGTCTGGAAATCACTCATCGATGGGCAGGGGTCAGATGCGGGAGGCCGTGTACCCGGTGAAGGTCAGCGCGTGGTGCCAGGCGGCATCACGCGCCCGCACCGCCTCCAGCACGGCCTCGGGCTCCTCGGTGAGGACCACGCCGAGGAAGCGGTCATCGTCGTCGAAGTGCAGGTCGGCCCGGACCGCGCCGTCGAACAGCCAGAAGTCGCCCTCGGGCAGCTCAGCGACGACGGGGTGACCGCGGTCAAGGTAGCGGATGTCTTCGCCGGCCGCGATGTTGTAGGGCGTGCCCCACAGCTCCCAGCGCAGGTAGTCGCTGGGCGGGTCATCGATGAGCCGCACCCGCTCCATCCGCTTGCCCGCGCCGGTCTGGTCGCGAACCATCTCCAGCCACGGCCGGAACCAGGCGATCCCGGGGTCGCGGCCAGCCAGCCACTCCTGGTAGGGGCCGTCCTCCTCGGCGACGCCGTAGGAGGTGCGGGTCTCCAGCCGCCAGGCGGTGAAGCGGTAGGAGCGGAACAGCTCATCGAAGTCGGGGCCCGGGGGGATCAGGTCCACCGGCTACTCCTTGGGGGCGAAGCGGGTGAGCAGCTCGCGGGGGACGACCACGAACTCCTCGCCGTCAAGGACGTCCTTGATCTGGGCGAGCGCTTCGGGGTCGGTGAGCCTATCGCCCTGGACGACGATGTCACCGGTCTCGGTCTCATACAGGGTGGGGCAGCCGCCGCCCTGGGAGGTGCTGCCGAGCATCTTCAGCTTCACGGGGGCCTTTCTACCTAGGGTGCCCGCATCGTAACCGCAGCAGCGCGCACTCGTCTCGGGAGGGCGGCACAAGAACCTCCTGTAGGAACTACCTCACCTCTCCTGTGACCGAAAGCGGCATTTCTCTCCCAAACCACACTCTCACCGCAGACGAGGCCGACCACGCCGCCGCGCTGCAGTTCGGCGACTCCACCGTCCGCCTGGCCGACATCGCCCGCCGCTCCGGCCGCGCCACCGAGGCCGCGGAGGAGCTGTGGCCGCTCACCGCCCGGCTGGAGGCCCTGCTGGCCGAAGGCCGGGTGGACGCCCCGGTGGTGGGCCTGCTGGCCCGCCCCCGCACCGCGCTCGGGGTCTGCCTGGGCCACCTCCTGGCCGAAGAGCAGCTCCATGCGGCCGCCCGCTGGACCGGGCGCGCCCTGGTGCTGGCCGAACAGCTCGACGAACCCGAGCTGCACGCCCACGTGCTGCGGATGCACGGAAACGAGCTGCGCAAAGCAGGGCGCCCGGCGGCCCCCACACCTCCACGCTGTACGCGTTCGTCTTCACCGTCGACCCCGACCAGGCCGGATTCACCCGCGAGGACCTCCTCGCCCGACTGCGCGGCGCCGGCTGCACCGAGGTGACCGACTGCGACTCGATGCGGCCCCTGCACACCTACCCCGCCTTCACTGCGCCCCGCTCCCCCCTCACCTCCTACCGGCACCCGCCGCCGCGCACGCCGACGGCCACCGCGGACCGGCTCGCAGCGCACTCCCTGCGCATCGGCGTGCCGGCCGAGGACACCGCCGCCGCCGACCGCTACACCCGAAAAGTGGCCGAGGCTCTCGAAACCGCTCTGGCCGAGCTCGGTGGGCGGTAGCGTCGCCACATGGATCTCCAGAGCCTCGTCGACGGCGCCGAGCGCGACCGGATTGCCAAGCTCGTGGTCGGCGCCGTCGTCCACGACCGCGGCCGCGTCCTCATCCTGCGCCGCTCCCTCAGCGACGACTTCCTGCCCGGCATCGAGGAGCTGCCCTCCGGCGGCGTCGAGGCCGGTGAGTCCCTTATGGAGGCGCTGGCCCGCGAACTCGCCGAGGAGGTCGGGTGGTCGGGGCCGGTCGAGCCCGACGCGGGCTTCACCGCCTCCTTCGACTACGTTTCCGGTAGCGGCCGCCCGGCCCGCCAGTACACCTTCGGCCTGGCCTGGAACGGCTCGCCGGTCGTCCTGTCCGGCGAGCACACCGGCCACCGCTGGATCGCCCCCGGCGAACTCGGCGCCACCGACCTCAGCCCCGAGTCCCGGCAGACGATCCGGGAGTGGGCCGCGCACACGGCGGCGTCAACCTCGTAGCGGCACGCGGTTCACCAGGAACGTTCCTGGTACCGGTGCGAACTTCGCGCAGCTGTGCCCCCAGGCGAAGGGCCGTACCGTGACCGCAATGGAAGGGGCGGGCGGGTGCGCCCGCCCCTTCACCATGCCGGTGTTACCGGCAACAGAAGCGGTAACACCCATCCGGGAACACGCGGTAAATCCGAGTAGAGGTCAGTAGGTTCTCATGTCCTCTTCCCTGGTTCCCCTCTTCGGAGAGGGGCGGACAGGCTTGCAGAACGCCCGCGCTGACATGCGGGAACGTCACTTCACCGGCAGGCCGGTGACGGCGCGGCCGATGATCAGGCGCTGGATCTCGCTCGCGCCCTCGAAGATGGTGAAGATGGTGGCGTCGCGGTGCCAGCGCTCCACCGGGTATTCGCGGGTGTAGCCGTTGCCGCCGAGGATGCGCAGGGCGTTCTGGGTCGTCCAGGTCGCGGTCTCGCTGGCGAAGAGCTTGCTCATCGACCCTTCGGCCTGGGCGAAGTCCTTGTCGTTGCGGGCCATCCAGGCGGCGCGCCAGACCAGCAGGCGGGAGGCGTCGATCCGGGTGGCCATGTCGGCCAGGGTGAAGGCGACCGACTGGTTCTCGGCGATGTCGCGGCCGAAGTCGAATCCGGGGTCGGCCTCGTCGGCCCCGGTCATCACCATCACCGTGTAGAACGGGGCGTCGGGGTGCTCGCCGTCGGGCGGGGTGGCCGTCTGGGCGGCGGCGGCCAGGTACTCCTCGGGCACCTGGTAGGTCTCCTGGTCCATCACCTGTGCGCACTGGGCCGGCTCGACGTCGCGGTAGCCGCTGGTGCTGTCGCCGCTGCTGTCGACCTCTGCCGGGTTGACCGTCTCCAGGGTGTAGTCGCCGGGGAAGTCCTGCTCTTCCAGCAGGAAGCGTTCCAGGTCCTGGTCGTGGGAGATGGTGCCGGTGGTGTCGGCGGAGCATCCGGCCGCGAGCAGCAGCGCCACCGCTGCGGCACCGGAGAGCTTCACGGGGCAGGGGGTGGATTCTAGTTTGTGTTGCAACACGGGCCGGGACGAAGGGGGATGAAGGGTGCCGGGCAAACGGCTGACGATCACCGAGCGTGAGGAGATCCTGGTCGGGGTCACCAATGGCGAGAGCAACGCCGCGATCGCCGCCCGGCTGGGCCGCGACCGCACCACCGTCTGGCGCGAGCGCAAGCGCAACACCTCCCCCTCGCCGCGGGCCTACCGGGCCTTCCCCGCCCACATCCGGGCCACCGCACGCGCCCGCGTGTCGAGCCAGTCCACCGAGACCCGAATCGCCTCGTCCTCTCGCTCGGTCGAGTCGAAACCATGGTCGGACCCCTGCACCGTGTGGAAATCCGTGTGGGCCCGAGCGGAGGCAGCGGCCCTGGCGATGTCGTAGGACACGTAGCCGTCCTGGTCTCCGTGGACCACGAGCGAGGGAATACGGGATGACGTGTAGGTACCGAGGGGGTCGTACAGGCTGAACTCGCGCCACATGATCGGGCTGAGGGGAAACTCACCGTCGATCAACAACTGACCGCTGGTGTCCAACTCCCGCTGTTGGCCAGGACTGAAGTTCTCCACTCCCCAGGGGAGCTCTGGGTTGAGGAAGGTGTGCTCCAGATCGAGTACGGGGTTCCACAGGACGAGGGAGTCGATCCGGTCACCGAGTACAGGAAGCAGGAGTGAGGAGGACACGGCCCCGAAGCTCGCGGCCAAAACGGAGAGCGGTTCGTGCCAAGCGCCCAGAGCGTGCTCGATGACCGACTGGAGGTCCAGCATCTCGCCGGCGACGGTCACACCGCGGGGCGTCCCACCGCTCTTTCCGTGTCCCCGGTAGGAGAACCGAACGACGTTGAATCCCTTGTCGGACAGGGTGTCGGCCAAGCGGACGAACATGCCGCCCTCGTCCTTGTCGACAGTGATGCCGTGAGCCTGGACGACGGTGCCCTTCGAGCGGTCTCCTTTGGAAGAGTGCAGGACCGCGTCGAGCGGGACGCCGTCGGCGCTGGCTACGTCGAGGGTGCGCATGCGCTGGACTTCCTGAGCCGGGGGTGGGGGCGGGCTCCTGCTTCAAGGGTCGGCGTCAACGTTCCGCCTGGAGCAATGCGAGCTTGGACGAGGATCGGCTCCTGAAGCAGAGGACACCGGGAGGATACCGGCCGACAAGCACTACGGACAGGCATGCTGATTCGTGTCCTGGCCGTAGGCGGAGGAGATGCGGCGCTGCGGGTGCACTTCCGCACCACCTGCGGGCGCCGCAGGACCGCGCCCCTGCGGCAACAGGAGGAGGGGGGTGCCGCCCGCCCCGGCGGGGAAGGGAGTCGGCCGGAGCGGGCGGCGGTCTTCACACCACGCGGGTCCTCGCCCACCAACCGCTCTCCGCGGCGGCGGGATCGAGCTCGTCCCGGACCACCGCGGCCGGCCGCCCCCGGACACCACCGGCGGGATCCAGGGCGTAGGCGGCACGCAGTGCGGCTTCTTCCTGCTCACCGGTTTCGATGAGCAGGCCGGAGCGGTGGCAGAAGGGGACGGTCGGCAAGCGCTGTTGCGCGGTGCGGCTCATCGCCGTGCGGGCGCCGGCCAGTGCCTCGGACAGCCGGGTCGGATAGGCCCCCGCGTCGGGGCCGGTGAGCGCGACCTCCACTCCCGGGGCCAGGATCAGGATGACGCCGCCCGGCTGCGAGCATCCTGCTCTCCCTGAAAGCCGCGCCGACCGGATGGGCTGCACGACGCCGTACCGCAGGGGAGGAGGCATGGAGGTGACCGCAGTGCGGGGCCCCGTGGACGCGGCGCTCAGCCGCCGGCTGCTGGCCGAACTGGCCGCCGAGCCTGCAGCCCAGGCACCAGCGGCCTGGACAGCAGGACTGGCCGGGACCGCCAACACCATCCGCACCGCCCTGGAGCGGGCTACAACCGACGGCGCCGAGGAAGTGGCCTTCGAGGACCTGCTCTCCTGGCGCAACGCCTTTGACGGACACCTGGCGCATATGGAGACCGCCGACCCGGCGTCCTGGACTGCTTGGCGGCGCCCGGGAACCTTCCTGGACTTGCTGCTGCGGCTGCGCTCCCTGCTGGCCCACGTGGTCGGTAAGGCGTACTGGGACGACGCCGAGCACGTCGCCTTCGCCGAGATCGACGTCGAACGCTATCTGTGGGGGGCGCGATGAGGCCGGAGAAGGTCCGGGCAGCGGTCGCGGAGCTGGCCGAGGCCCTGGGCGGGGCGGCCAACCTGGTGGCCGTGGAGCACTGCGTGACCCGGCTCCGCCTTGAGCTGGCCGACCGCGGCGCGGTCGATGAGCAGGCGCTGCGCGCGCACCCGGCGGTGCTGGGACTGCGCGAGGACATCTCGTTCCAGGTGATCGTGGGCCCGGCGGCGGTCGGGCCGCTGGCGGCCGCGCTGCGCGAGGTCGGTTAGGCCGTGTGTCGAAAGTGATCTTGGGCTGTGAATGATCGTGGTTCATGGGTCGGGGAGATCTCACGGACGAGCAGTGGGCGGTGCTGGAGCCGTTGTTGCCGAAGGGCGCCAGGGCGGGGCGGCCGCCCGTCTGGCCTCGGCGGCGGTTGATCGACGGCATACGGTTCCGGGTTCGGACCGGTGTTCCGTGGCGGGACGTCCCGGTCGAGTACGGGCCGTGGGGCCGGGTCTACGACCTGTTCCGCCGGTGGCAGCGCAACGGCACATGGCACCGGATCCTCAGCTGGCTCCAGGCCCTGGCGGAGGCGAAGGGGGCGATCACGTGGGATCTGAATGTCGACTCCACGGTCTGCCGCGCCCACCAGCATGCGGCCAGGGCCCGCAAGCAGGGTGACCTGCAGAAGGAACCGCCGGGCGGCGTCTTCACCGAGCCCCGTGATCATGGGCTGGGACGTTCGCGGGGCGGGTTCACCACCAAGCTGCACCTGGCCGTCGAGCAGGGCCAGAAGCCCATGGCAATTGTGATCACGGCGGGACAGCGCGGGGACTCACCGCAGTTCGAACCCGTGCTGAGGAAGGTTCGCGTTCCCCGCCTCGGGCCGGGCCGGCCACGCGTCCGGCCCGATCGCGTGCGGGCCGACAAGGCGTACGCCTCCCGCAAGAACCGGGCCTATCTGCGCCGCCGTGGGATCCGCTGCACCATCCCGGACAAGGCCGACCAGGCACGCAACCGACGAAAACTCGGCTCCCGTGGCGGCCGGCCGCCACATTTCGACCCGGCCGACTACCGCGAGCGCCATGCGGTCGAGTGCGGGATCAACCGCCTCAAGAGACATCGCGCGGTCGCCACGAGATACGACAAGCTTGCCGTTCGCTACGAGGCCGTGGTGCTGGTCGCAGCCATCGGAGAGTGGCTGTGACCAGCACCTTCGCGACACTCGGGCGCCTGACTCTCGCCGGGGACGTCCCACCCTGACCAAGGGGGATCTACCCGCAGCGCGGACGAGGCGTCCGCTGGATGACCGCTCACGCTTGCCGGCTCAGCCGAGGTGCTTGCTGAAGAACTCGGCCAGCTTGGCGACGGCGGGAGTCACGTACTCGTCGCGGTCGTACAGGTCGACGTGGGTGGCGCCGTCGACGAGGAACAGTTCGGCGTTGCCGGGGCTGTCGGCGACGGCCTTCTCCGAGAACCCGCGGGTCACCGCCTCGGTACCGGCGATCATGAGCAGCGGGCGAGGCGCGATCTTGGCGACGTCGGCGAAGGAGTCGAACTGGTCGAGGAGGTCCGCGCTGCGCACGACCACGTCTCCCGTGGAGCGCGGGTGCCTGCCGCGGGGCGTCTTGTAGTAGTCGACGAACTCGGCCGTCGGGGCGGGGGTGTCGGCGTCGGCCGTTTCCGGGAGCACGGCGAACGTCGCCGCGGGCTCGCCGGCGGCCTCGGCGTTGCGGAGGTTTCCGGAGTTCTCCACCATCTGCTGCCAGCCCTCGGGGTCGGCACCGCGGAAGAAGCTGGGGACGTCCGTCCCGGAGACGCCGGCCACGGCCTTCATCCGGTGGTCGGTCTGGGCGGCGTAGGGCACGTAGGCTCCGGAGCCGCACACGCCCATCACGCCGATGCGGTCGGAGTCGATCTCGGGGCGGGTGGTGAGGTAGGAGACCGCCGCGCGGAAGTCCTCGGCGCGCTGGAAGGGGTCCTCCAGGCCGCGGGGCATGCCCTCGGATTCGCCCTGGAATGCGGCGTCGAAGGTCAGGACGGCGAAGCCTTCCTTGACCAGGCGTGTGGCGTACACCGCCGGGGACTGTTCCTTGACCCCGGTCGTCTGGTGGCCGATGACGATGGCGGCGAGCGGGCCGTCGCTGTCCTCGGGAAGGTAGAGGTGGCCGGCGAGCTGCAGGCCGTTGGTGGGGAATCGGACGTCGGTCCTCATGTTCTGCTCCTGGGGGAATCAGTGCCGGCCGGCGATCTGCGGGCCTGTGTCCACTGTCCGGCCGACGGCCGGGGCCCGGGAAGGTCGGGCTGCTTCCTAGGAAGGATCTCTCCCAGGCAGAGCTTTTCCCTCGGTGCCATGCTGGAGGAATGGTCGATTCCGCGCATCTTCGTGAGCTCGGTGAGTTCCTCAAGCATCGCCGTGGTGAACTCACACCGGGGCAGGTCGGGCTTCCCGAGCGCACCCACACCCAGCGCCGCGTGCGGGGACTGCGCCGCGAAGAAGTGGCTGAGCTCGCCACCATCAGCACCGACTACTACGTACGCATCGAGCAGGGCCGACTGGCACCGTCACCGCCGGTACTCGAGTCCCTCGCGCGGGAACTACGCCTGGACGCCGACCAGAGGACGTACGTGGAAGGACTGGTCGACCAGGCCGCGCGCGCCGGACACCGCAAGACGCCGCGCCGGTCCCCGCGCCCCAAAGTGCACCCGCACCTGACCCGGCTGCTCGGCCAGCTCACCGGTACCCCCGGCATCGTCTTCGGCCCACGCCTCGACATCCTCGCCTGGAACCCACTGGCAGCACAGCTGCTATGCGACTTCTCGGCCGTGCCCGAGCCCGAGCGCAACTACGTCCGCATGGTCTTCACCGACCCGGTGATGCGCGACATCTACCCGGACTGGGAGGACGTGGCCCGCACCTGCGTCGAAGTCCTGCGGATGGAAGCCGGAACGAATCCGACGGATCCAGCCCTCACAGCCCTGGTGGGCGAGCTGGCCGTCGCCGATCAGCAATTCCGGGTCTGGTGGGCCGAGCACCGCGTCGCGCACCAGGACTTCGGCAGCAAACGCATCACCCACTCCCGCGTCGGCGAACTCACCCTCGACTGGGACACCTTCCGCTACGCCGGCGCACCAGAACAGCAACTCGTACTCTGGTCGGCCGAACCCGGCACCCCCGACGCGGAACGACTGGCCGACCTGGCCCACGACACGGCCCAGAGTCCGCAACTTTCGTGAGTATCACTGCGACTGATCTTTTCGAGGAGCAGCGAACCGTCGCCACTTTCGATACACCCCCTAGAGCCAGCAGGCGGCCACGGCTGCGGCTCGGCGCAGGCACGCCGTTTTTGTGGTGCCGTCGGCGCGGTGCAGGGAACGGGCGGTCAGCTGCATGCGCGTCCTGCCCACACCGACGGCGGGGGAGCGGGGCGCGCCGCAGGCCCTCGTGCAGGCCAGCACCGCCCCGGGTGGGCCTGTGAAGGGCGCTGGGGTGATTCCCGCGGTGTCGGCCACGGCTTCGGTGGCCGCGCCGGTGCCGTCGACCACATGTACGGCGGCTCCGGGCGGCGCCCAGGATGCGGGGTCCTCCCAGAAGGCGGCGTAGGCGTCCAGGAAGCCGGGATCGAACCACTCGGTGAAGCGCTCCCGCTCCCGGGGGTCTTCAACGGCGCGGCGGGCCTCGGCCAGCGGCCCGCCGACCGCCGGCCAGGAGGCGGCCGGATCGGGCTGGGCATCGGGGAAGACGACCGCTTCCTTGCCCAGGAGGCGTCCCAGCAGGCTCGTTTTTCCCGCGCCGGGCATTCCTTCGAGGATGATCACCGAGCCGCGGGCAGAGCGGCCAGCACACGCGGCACCAGGTCGAGCACCTGCCCGGTCAGTTCGGCGTCGATGTTCGGCGCCCACTGGAGAACCCAGCGCAGGTGGCGGGCCAGGTGGACGTTCAGGTGGCCAGGGTCGATGGCGGGGCGGGCGCTGCCCTGGGCCTCCTCGGCGTAGGCCCAGGGCAGCGGCACACGCCATATGACAATGTGACGCCTATGGCCCGAATAGTAGATTCCGAATAGGTGAAAGTGCTGACTAGGGGTTAGATCTGTAGAAGTCGTCAAGGTCTAGAATTGCTCGGCGGATAGCTCGATGATCTTGCAGGGGAACATCGATATCAATGTAGTTATTCCCCTCTTCAAGGTCGTCGAATGGAAGCATTCCGAGTGGTGCACTGTTGGTTTTAAGTAGATCAACGTAAGCGCCGTAATCGATTCCCCAAATATCATAGCGCTCTCCAGGCTGATCCTGGGCGGAGTAGCCGCGGCGAAGGATGTGAAGAACGCGCGCATCAAAAAGAGCGAGAAGCAATTCATTGCGAGACTCGGAAGGCTTAACAAGGAATGCCCGCGCCCGCTTCCCTCGAATCACCTCGGAGATGATCCATTCAAGAAGATGGCGGCCCTGGGCTAGGCTTGTAATTCCGTTCATTTTGTCCCCGTGGTACCAATCGCGAGTTGCGTCTCGGATTAGAGGGACGGATATTTTCTCTTGTCCGGCTTTCATGGCCGCCTTTGCTGCAATGTAAAGAGCATCCCTAGGCACTCCTTCGGCGGCCCGAACCAGCTCGTCGAATGCTCGCTTATCGATGAACCCAGGGGATATGGGATCCCCAGATGGGAGTGACGGTGCCAGCTGGGGCATGGTAGCTTTGATGCTTTGGACATGCTTGCTAAAAAGGCCTCGAAAGAATGATCGAGCGCGACCTTCATTGCCCTCGTAGACTAGGAAATCATCGAGGTTTACGTGCGCACCCATGTCTGCGCCGAGTTCAATGCCGATTGTTTTTCCATCAACCTGCGCCCTGAAGTTTGACTGCTGTTCAATAGCTGCAATCTTAACGGTGAATTTTTGAACAGGGAGGATGCACCGCGTCAAGAAATGCGCCAAATAGGGCTGAAGGTCTCTGGGTATGCTGATCCACTCATCAAGAAGTAGCCAAACACGCCGACTCGAAATGGCCGTCCCCAGTTCGCGAAGGGCCTTCGCTACATCGGTGAAATTTAGGCTGGTTTGTTCGGTTCCCGTGCGGGTTTCGGATCGGATGCCACGCTCTTCAGACGCTTCACTCACTCCTGCTTGTGCCGAAAACCCCGACCCTTTAAAGGAAAGGGACGCGCTGGCTGAAGCGTTTGCATTAGTTCCAATTTTTGTCTCTGATTCATCTGTCTTTTCAACGGAGCCAACAATCCTGACTGATGTGATTGCGGCTAGGAGGTGGTCTGCCCTCTCTATGAAAAGAGGATCTTCCATTAGGGCATTATCTTCAAGTACTGCATTCAGCATGGATTCGTGCAGTTGACCGAGGAGGTCTACAAGCAAGCGGGCGGCACGTTCGTTGATAGAGGCCGACTCTTGGTCGAGCAAACTTCCAGACGAGCCGATCGTACGCAAGTCGATGTACAGAGAAATGTCGCCACGGGAGGCTGCTTCGGAGCCAAGGTAGCTGAGGGCATGTGTTTTCCCAGTGCCTCGGCGGCCGTAGATCACTTGATGATCTACAGTATCTATTACGTCTACTACCCCCGAGTCGACGAACGTTTCGTGCAGTTGAAGGCTTTCCTGCTTTTCTGCGCGCTTCGGGATTTTATTGAAGGCCCGGTTGAGGGGGGAGAGAGCTGACATGAGAAGGATCTTAGACCATGTAGCCCTTGACTTCGGAACTTCTGCAAGTTTAGGCGTCGTTCCTGGCGGGGTTGAAGCGCCTGCTGAGGTTGAACTCATGATGTCGCTGGGTTACTCAGGTGGGTTTGATGGTCAGGTCGGCCTTGGTGAGGCAGCTGTCTATGAGGTCACTGTGGTACTGGATGTGCCGTAAGCCGCGTCGGATGCACTGGACGAGGTGTTCAGGGGTGCTGAAGGTGACATGGGAGAGCTGGCCACGCTGCAGCAGTGGCCAGATCCCTTCGACGGGGTTGAGGTCGGGTGCGTAGGGCGGCAGGTAATAGATGGTCGGCCAGTCCCGGGAGTCGGCGAACTCCCGCAGGCTGGCGGCCTTGTGAACGTTCAGGTTGTCCCAGATGGGCACGATCGGGCCGTCGGGCTGCTGGGGCGACGACCAACAGATCGCGGTAGTCGCGTCAGGAGAAGCTCTTGCGTCCGTCACGGCGGCGCGCAGTTCGGCCCGGCGCGCCTGCATGTCCGGTTCCTCTGGGGCGTCAGAGAGGTCTCGATTCGTGCCGCCTGGCTCCAGGGTCTGGAGCAGCTTCCCAAGCGGTTCGTTCACCCCAGAATGGAGGCGCCGACCCAGTCGGCTTCCTCCAGGCCGGCCAGGCGGGTGGGCGCGTCGGCAGCGGGGTCGGTGCGCGCGGCCAGCACCGCCTCCCGGGCGGGCAGGGGCTGCAGCCGCGCCCGCCAGGCCTCGGCGGCCTCCCGCCCGGCGCGGGAGGCGTAGCGGGCGCTCAGGTGCTCCAGCGGGCCCATGGCCAGCGGGTCGTCCGCCCCGGGGGCATAAGGGCGCAGCAGCGCGGCCGGGCCGCCCAGCTCACGCAGGCGCCGCCGCAGCTGGTAGGGGTCGTCGGCGGCGTAACTGGGAACCTCTGCGACCAGGGCGCCGGTGCGGCCGTCGGGGGCCCGGTCGGGGCGGGCCGGGGCGGTGTCGGGGTCGCGGCGGCCGCGGTCGGCGCGCCCCAGGGCTTCCAGCACGGCGGCCAGGGCCGCGGCCCGGGGGCCGAAGACGCGGCGCAGCCGGATCCGGCCGGCCGCGGCCTCGCCCAGGGCGGCGGCGACCTCCTCCCGGGCGGAGCAGGTCATGTTCCGCCCGGGGCACCCGGTCCGTGGTCGCCAGGGGTGTCCCGTCGTCGTCGAGCGGTTCGTAGACACCACTGAAGCGGTGCGTTCGGACGACGTAGCCGATCCCGTGCAATCACCGACTCTCGCGACAGGTGGTGCGCAGAGCCTGCGCCACTGCCATACGGAGGCTTCGCGAACGCGACGAGCGGGAATCCGCGATGGCGAGCGCGTGCTCACTGCGCCGCCTTGCGGCTGGTGTCATTGCGGCCACGCGGCCAGCAGATCGCCGGGGCCATAGGCGGCGTCGAGTCCCGGAGCATCGGTGCCGCTTCGTGAGACCGCCACCACCGGGACGGGGTCGCCGGTGAGCGCGGCCCGGTGCCGGTGGAGGGCCGCCAGGTCGTGCCGGTCGAACGGCGACTGCTCCAGCCACTTGATGGAGCCGACGAACAGCAGTTCCTTGGCGATGGGGGCGCGGTCCGCCCCGACAATGTCGATCTCGACGTCGTTGGTACGGGTCCAGTAGCCGCCCACCGCCGGGGCTGCGGGCAACTGATCGTCGGGCAGTATCCGGGCGAGCGCCTCGCGGACGAGCGGCTCGATCGCCCGGCCGCGCCAGCTGGTCCAGTTCTCCCTGATCCGTGACAGGGCTAGATCACCCCGCCCCCGCTCGATCTCCCCCATGGAGGGCCTGAGAAGGTGCAGCCAGAACCGCAGGTAGGGATCCATCACCCGGTAGCGGCGGTCCTTCGACGGGCGCGGCGACACGGGCAGTTCCCCGACGACGGTCCGCTTGTCCGCCAGCAGCTCCAGCGAGCGCTGTAGCGGCGTGGCGCCGATCCCACCGGCCGCGCGGGCGATGTTGGTGAAGGTCCGCTCGCCGCTGCCGATCGCCGCCAGCACCGTACGGGCCTGGGCCTGGGGCGGGAACTCCGCGGCCAGCGAGCGTTCGGCCGACACCAGCAGCGCCGAGACCGGATCGTTCAGCGCCTCCTCGAGGAAGTCCCACAGCCCCGCCCCGTGCTGCCACTCCGCGCAGATCAGCGGCAGCCCACCGGTGACCAGCGCGGCGTCGAAGGCCTCCGCCGGCTCGAGTCCCAGCATCCCGCCGACCTCGGCGGGGTTCAGTGGCCCGAGCACCATCTCCCGGCCGCGTTGGTGGAAGGGGCGCTCGTAGCTGTTCAGCGCCTCCATCATCGACAGATCCGAGCCGATGAGGACCAGCAGTACCGGCTTGGTCTCAAGGGCCCGATCCCAGGCCCGCTGCAGCATCCCTTCAAAGGCGCCGTCGGCATCCATCAGGTACGGCACCTCGTCCATGACCAACACGCTCGCCCGGTCGTCGGGCAGTGCTGCGGCCAGCACATCGAACGCGGCATCCCAGCTCTCCGGCCGCGCGGCGGCCACGAGCCGTGCCAACGGCAGCGTCGACACCTGGGCATCCCGGGCCAGTCGCGCCAGATCGTCCCCAAGGGACGCACCGGTCGCCGCGTAGAACAGGAACGGCACCCTGGAGCGCTCCACGAACCGCTCGACCAGCCGCGACTTGCCCACCCGGCGCCGACCGCGCAGCATGAGGCAGCGTCCGGGTCGCTCTCTCCCGACCCCTGTCGCCACCTTCCGCAGTTCACGCTCAAGCGTCGCCAGCTCGTGCCGACGGCCTACGAAATCCACCATGCCCGGCGACCTCCAAGGTGACACTAACATTAACATTGCTAACATGAATGTTAGCAACATGCAGCCTGAAAAGTAACCCACCCAAACCGCCATGGCAGCCACCAGCGGCTGGACGCTCTCGGCGGCAGCGCGGCGAGGATGGACGGCGTCGCCACGAAGAAGATCACCGCCTCGGCCCTCCACCGTCTTCGTCACCATGGCCAGGCCCGGCCTGCACGACCATGGACTCATGGCCTGCCCGACCGGCCGGCGGCTTCGGTGCGCGGCCACTGGCGCATCGAGGCATGTCACCACATCCGAGATGTGAGCTTCGGTGAGGACGCCTCGCGGGTGCGCGTATGGGTGCCGCTCCGCAGAACATGGCCCTGCTGCGTGATCTCACGATCGGCCTGCCGGCCGGCTTGGGGTTCGCAAGTATCCCCGCAACTTACCGGTGGGTGGGCTATGACTGTTTCATCCGCCCGCTCGACCTTCTCGGAATCTCCTGACCAGTGGTTACGCCAGCCGACTCCGAGAATGAAAACACCCTGCTTGCCAGAGCTTCCTGCCGCCGAATGGGACTGCAGGATCAGTGCGAAGCCATGGCCCTATACCTTCAGGACAGAAAAGCCTGCTGACCTGCTGCAGGAGCCGTTGAAGAAACGACGCTACTAACTCGCCTGAAGCTGGAACCCCTGCCATGAAGTCGATCACATGGTGTTTAAGGTCTAGCTGACGAGGTCATTGAAGCGAGCGCGGATCCTCGGGAACTCCCATATCTTTTCGCCCCCTTTAATGCCCAGCTTCTTTCGTTCTCTGGGAGGGGTGGATGCTCTTTTTGCGTCGTCTACCAGGACGGCGAGATCTGAGTCGTCGAGCACTATGATGTACCCTCTGTGGTCCAATGCCGTGTCTCGACATCTCTTCAGGAAAAGCTCTTTTTCTTTGAATTCCCTGCATACTAGCAACCCCACCTTTCCGCGTAGCGGAGAGAACCTGGAAGAGATCTGGTCCAGCTCGGGGTTCCCCAGGTCACGTTCGTAGTTCTTGCACTCTACGAAGATGTATCTGCTGGGTATCCTGTGGTCTATCAGCCAGGAAAAGAAGCCTCTTTGGGAGGTGTTGGTGTACTGGATATCAACCCGCTTCCTCCCGTTGTGGAGCTTCTCCTCTTTTGTTGGGAAAGAAAGTTCCGGGTACAGGAGCGCTGAGAGCAGACTCTCTACCCGGTCGTGGTAGTCGTGGGCGTGGTCGAATCCGGTAGGGGTTTCTATGACTGCGCGGAGAAGCTCGTCGTAGTCGATGTCGTCACTGTTTGTTGCGGAAGCGAGGGCGGAGTGCCCGAGGGGGAGCGAACGTGATTTTTTCTTGGTTTCGCGGTACCTGAAGACGAGCTCTGGGCGTTCAACGCTGAGGCGGTTTACGTCCTCCTTGGACATCCCGTAGTGCTCAATTACGTCTTCCGGGTTCACCTTTCTGAGGGTTCTGTCTCCTTCTTTGACTGTCTGGACCAGCTTGCTCGATGGGTTGTCGAGTTCTTCGTCGATCAGAGTCGGGACTAGATAGTTCCTGAGAAATTCGTCCTTCTTCAGGTGTAGTCCGTTGCGGACTATTACTTTCGGGACCAGGAGCAACTTTCCGCTTTCCGATGTAGGCAGCTCCGTGTAATCTTCCTCCCACTCCTGCCTGCTGGGGTCCCATACGAACCCGCTCGGAACCTCCTCGGTGGGGATGTCGTAGAACCTGGAGACGCTCTGGGTGTAATTTATGAGGGTTCCCCGAAGGATATTTGTCGTGATGTCGGATATCACATCTCTTCCGACGCCGTCGATGAAGAGTGCGGTATCCTCGAGATCTTCGATTAGGCCGGTCTGTGCCGCCCTGCTCTCGGCGAGCTTGTCCCCCAGTGTTCTTATTGATTTCGCCCCCAAGGCGCGCCCTGCGGATTTTCCTTTCGAAATTCCGAGGTGCGTTTCGTTGGGCTCTCTCAACTTTGCGAGGAGGTCGAGAGTTCTTTCCCTGTCGCCCTGACGGACAGCGTCCAGCAGGCTGTCAAAGTAGGTTGTCAGCATGATGTTGCACTGTTCACTCCAGTCGTCCGAAAGCCAGCGGATGCAGGATGGATCGATGTACACGGGTGTATCTTTGATGACGTCAACGTCTACGAAATCGAGCTCCGACTGCTTTCTGTCAATGCCGAAGTATTCCGAAACTCTCATGGCGCCTCCTTCTGGGCGACCATGCCACCGACATTTCCGTAGATCAACAAATTGGCTGAAAGTGGCCAAATGTATCTATTGAGAAGCCGGGCCGTGCTGCGCAGGGGGGATGGCACCAAGGCCTGCCGAGGGCCTCGGCTCGCTGGGGAAGTCCTGCCCATGCCGGGCAGGGGCGGGCCGCCAACCCCCCGCTCACGTGCCCGGAGAGTTTGCTCTGAACCATGCTGCCCGCCAACTGGCCTCCTGCCGCACAGGCGCGAAGAAGGGGCACCGAGGTTCTATGCCCACCCCATGGGGACCTTTCGCCGAGCCCGTGTTGCGGTTTGGGTCCTGTCTGGGGGCCAGATCACCACTCCGCTGGATCCCCTGCGCACCGAGGGCCGGCCTTGTTCAAGGGCGTCTCCCCCCCCCGGAGATCTCTCCGGTGGGCAGTGGACCCTGGTCGGGCCTCATTCGTCGACCCCGCTCTCGGCCTGGGGCAACACTTCAACAAGGTGATGCGGTGGTTTCGCAGCTGGGTGCGGCAGGGCGTCTTCCGGCACTTGTTGGAAGCAGTGATCGCCCAAGTCCCCCGCACAGGGCCGGTCCGACCCGGAGCTGTGGGAACCCCATCGGTGGGATCGCCGCGGCTGGGCCTGGCTGCCCTGTGCGCCGGTGGTACCGGAACCTCCTGGCCCCATCGCCCCACCCGAAGCGGTGTTTTGCGTTGGGGGCAGACAAGGGGCCGGGGAGGGGGCCCAAGGGGGCGCCCTCCCCGGAGGTCTGCTCTTTAGCGGGGGTACGGGTCAGGCCGTGCTGGTGAAGGAGTCGCCCTCTTCCCAGATCACCTCGATCCCAAGATCCGCGCAGTAGTCGAGCAGATCGGGGCGGGGCCTGCTGGGCAGGAGGACTGCGAGCGCGGGCCGCTGCCCGTCGCGCTCGATGAACCGGCGGTAGTCGAGGAGCTGGCCGACGGCCATGCGGACGGCCTCGCGGGTGATGGTGCCCTTGGCCTCGATCAACTTGTGGACTGTCTTGTCGTAGAGGTCGCTAAACAGCGGCTTGAGCTCCTTCACCGGCGAGATCTTGTGCCGGGCCACGGTGTGCCCCTGGAGGAGGAGGTGGCGCTGGTACCTCTGCACGAGCTTGGATTCGCGCCGCTCTGCCTGGTAGGGCTCCCGGGACGGGTTGACGTAGGTGCGCTCGGTGTGAGTCTGCTCGACGTCGACCTCGATGAGTTCGGACTTGTCGTGGGGGGTCTGGGGGAGGGGGGGCCGCTTGTCCTGGGTCCCTCCGACGGGGGTGAGGCGGAACATGATGACGCTGCGGATCTCGTCGCTGTCCCGCATCGGGGCGTCGGTGAGGTACCAGGGGTTGTCCGCGGCCAGTTCGAACTCTCCGACGTAGGTCACCTCGCCCCGTGCGCCGTCCAGGAGGCGCAAGGCCCGGCCGTCTTCGCGGTGGTTGAGGATGGCCAGGTTGCCCTGGGTCATGGTCTGGTCGCCCTGCTGGCCCTCGCCGGCGTAGTGGTAGCAGCCGTCGTCGCCCCAGCCGTCGAAGTAGCCGTACTGGTGCCCGCTCCTGGGGTCGGAGAACAGGAAGATGTTGGGGGTCTGGCGGGAGGGGCCGATCCCGCCCTGCTGGCGGCCTCCGTAGTCCTCGTGGAGCCTGGCTCGCTTGACCGTCTCCCCGGGCTGAAGCTTGAAGTCCATCTGTACTCCTATTTTAGGGTTGATTTTTGACCTAAAAATCTAGAGTAGATGTTGGTGGCGGCGACTTCAACCGGTTTTGAGGGACGTCCGCGAGCGTGCGCACCGGCAGGCCGGGGAGCAGGCGTCGTCCCCCTCGAGGGGGGCGGGGTCGGGGGTGTGCGCCAGGGCGATGGCGCCTCGAAGCGAGGTAGAGGACCAAGACGCCCGGCAGCCACTGAGTCGCGGGCTCCTTCACGAGGTCGAGAAGACGGGAACAGAGGAGGGGAATGCCTGGGAGCGGAAGGGTGGGCCTGGACTGCCTCGGTCAGCGCCGGGAGGTGGGCCTGGGCGCGGGGGGAGAAGCTGGCCAGGCCGTCCAGGCGCAGCCGGATGCTCCACCTACCGCCCGCAGCGCGCTCCAAGACCGGGGCGCTGTGCCCGCAGGCGCCGCCGAAATGAGCGGCCCCGCGCGCCGACAGCGCCTCCAGCGCGGCCGGGGCGCGCTCGGCCAGGTGGGCGAAGACGCCGGCGCCGTCGGCCAGCACCGTCTCCCCGCCAGAGGAGCCCGGGTGCACGCACAGCAGCATCAGCAGGTGCGGCGGGGCCGGGGTGCCTGAGCGTTCGGTGTGCAGGCGCAAAGCCTGACGGGTGAACCCGGTGCGGCCGGGGCGGTCGCCGTCCGGGCGGGGGCGCCCTTCGGTGATGCCGTCGGGCCCGGCGTCGGGGTGCCCGGCAGGCACCAGTAGGGAGGAGGCCAGGGACGCGAAGGCCGCACGGCCGGCGGGGGCGGTGAAGCGCACCAGCCCGGTCTCGCGCAACCGGGACGTTATCGCCTCCGCGGCGGTAGCGAGGTCGAGGGAGGTCGTCGTGGTCATGTTCTTGAGGATCCGGCCGCGCGGCCCCGTAAGGCCAGTGACGATCTGTCAATCCCGATGGCCCTGCCCGGTGCGGGACGCGGTGCTACGGTGCGCGCAACAGCACCCCGGACAGAGAGCGAGCCTGCCCATGCCCCCCGCGCAGTTCCCCGTCTCGGTCAAAGGCGTCCTCATCCGCGAGGGCAAGGTGCTGCTGCTGCGCAACGAGCGCGAGGAGTGGGAGCTGCCCGGCGGCAAGATCGACCCCGGCGAGACGCCCGAGGAATGCCTGGCCCGCGAGATCACAGAGGAGACCGGGTGGGCCGCGCAGACCGGGCCGATCCTGGACTCCTGGGTCTACTACATTCCCGCCGCCGACCGGCACGTGTTCATCGTGACCTACGGCTGCCGCACCACCGCCGACGCGCCCCTGCGGGTCTCGGAGGAGCACAAGGAGGCCGGCCTGTTCACCCGCGGCGAGATCGCAGGGCTGAACATGCCCGAGGGCTACAAGCGCTCCATCGCCGCCTGGTTCGACCACCCGCAGCGGTGAGCCGATGAGCACGCGGGCGCCGCGCTGGATCTGGGTGCGCCCCGAGGCCCGCGCGGCCCTGGCCTCCGGAGAGGCGGGGGCGATGCTGGCCTGCTACCGCCGCCTCACCGGCCTCTCCCAGGCGGTGCTGGCCCAGCACCTGGGCTATGACCCCTCCTACATCTGCCTGCTGGAACGCGGCCGCCGCCGGATCAGCGACCGGGCCGGGCTGGCCCACCTCTCCCGCCGCCTGGGCATCCCGCCCCACGCCCTGGGCATCACCGCAGACGAGACCGACCATGCCGCCGCGCTGCAGTTCGGCGACTCCACCGTCCGCCTGGCCGACATCGCCCGCCGCTCCGGCCGCGCCACCGAGGCCGCGGAGGAGCTGTGGCCGCTCACCGCCCGGCTGGAGGCCCTGCTGGCCGAAGGGCGGGTGGACGCCCCGATGGTGGGCCTGCTGGCCCGCGCCCGCACCGCGCTCGGGGTCTGCCTGGGCCACCTCCTGGCCGAGGAGCAGCTCCATGCGGCCGCCTGCTGGACCGGGCGCGCCCTGGTGCTGGCCGAGCAGCTCGACGAGCCCGAGCTGCACGCCCACGTGCTGCGGATGCACGGAAACGAGCTGCGCAAAGCAGGGCGCCCGGCGGCAGCCATCGCCCGCCTGTCCCAGGCCCTGGCCCTGCCCGCGTCCCGGGCCGAGCACGGGCAGGCGCTGTTCCTGCTGGCCCGGGCCGCCGGGGAGCACGATGACGCCGACACCTTCGATGCCGCGATCGAAGCGGCCGACCGCAGCATCGGAGAGGAGCCGGTCGGCATCCTGCTGACCCCTTTCACCGTGCGGGAGGCCCGCATCCGCGGCCTGGCCTGCACCGGCCGCCTGCGCGAGGCGGCCGATCTGGCCGCCCGCCCCGCCGGCGCGTCGGCGCCGGCCCCGCAGTGGGAGGCGATCGAGGCCGCCACCACCGGCCATGTGCTCCTCGCGGCCGGAGACGAGACCGGCGGAGCAGAGGCGCTGGAGCGCGGCCTGTCCGCCTCGGTGGCCCACCGGCTCCCGCACCAGATCCAGCGCATCCTCCGAACCGCCCGCGCGGCGAACCGGGACGACCTGGCCTTCCGGGCGGAAACCGCTCTGGCCGCTCTGCATCGCCCACCGCTTCCCGAGTCCCCGACATGAACCGCCTTCCTCGTCGAGGAGCACTCCATCTGCCGGGGTGTGCTCTTCAGGCGGCGGAAGGGCCGGGCGGACTCGCCCGGCCCTCAGATCGGGAGCTTCCAGCTCGGCCCGCTGGGGTCGCCCAGCCACACCCGCTGCCCGGACCGGGTGGCGGTCATCCCGAACGCCGAGACATGGGGCGCACCGGCCTCCCGCCACGCCGCCACGGCCTCCTCCACCGCCCCCCACAACCGCACCGGGCCGGCCTCGCCGACCCTCCACCCGGCGCCGTCGGCCCGCACCCGCGCATGGGCGCCGGTGGCCACGTCCAGCAGCCCGCGCTGCGGCCCGATGCCGTAGGTGATCGCGCCGGGCGCGGCGAGCTGGACGACGAACGCCCCCGTCCAATCCTCCAGCACGTCGGCGCCGACCTCGGTCGGGCGCTCGTCGGCGCCGGCCGGGAACCATATGGGCCCGTGCGGCGGGGCCTGGTGGGAGCGGGCCATCATGAAGGACCGGTATCCGGGCACAAACCGCCCCTGCGCGGCGCCGTCCTCACCGACCTCCAGCAGCACCTGGGCGTTGGCGCCCGCCCACCCGGCCAGGGTGACCAGGATCTTGGCTCCGGCATCGACCTGGGAGAGCCAGGGCGGCGGCAGGTAGCGGAACGCGCAGGTCGCGATGATCCTGTCGTAGTCGGCCCCCTCGGGGGCGCCGCCGAAGCCGTCGCCCACCCGAAGGCCGGGCTCATAGCCCAGCCCGTGCAGGGCGGTTCGGGCGCGCTCGGCGACACCGGGGTCGACCTCGATGGAGGCCACCCGGTCGCTGCCGAGCCGGTGGCACATCAGGGCGGTGGAGTAGCCGGTCCCGGTGGCCACCTCCAGCACCCGGTGACCGCTTCGCACGTCGAGGTCCTCCAGCATCCCCACCACCAGGGAGGGCAGCGACGAGGAGGAGGTCGGGGCCCCGGAGCGCGGGCCCGCGGCGTCGGAAGCGGCCACACCGTCGACCTGGGTGACCCAGGTCCGGTTCTCATAGGCCAGCTCCAGCCACTCCTCCTCCGGTGTCTCCGCTCGCCGCAGGGGCGTCCACGCCGGCCGTTCCCCGTCGGTTTCGAACCGGTAGACGGCATCGCCGAGGAAGGCTTCGCGGGGGACGGCCTCCAGCGCGGCCCGCCACCCCGGCGAGCGCAGCACGCCCTGCGCGGCGAGGTCGCCGGCCAAGCGCGCGCGCAGTTCGGCGCCGGCATCGGTAGTGGTCATCGCTCGCCTTTCTCCAGCAGATCGGCCAGGGCCCTTGCGATGGGAAGGGTGAAGCGGTCAGGAAACCACGACCACTGCCCGTTGGGATTGCATTCCAGCATGATCCAGGCCCCGTCGCGGCGCAGCGCGAAATCAAAGGCGCCGAACGCCAACCCGAGCGCCGACAGGTAAGCGCGGACCCCCGCGGCCACGGCCCCGGGAACACGGACGGGCGCATAGGCGAGGTCGGCGTAGGCCTCGCGCCAGTCCAGCACGGGAGCCCCCTCGATGCGCACCGCGAACATCTGCTCGCCCACCACGGTCAACCGGACGTCGGCGGTCTTGTCCACGCCCGCCTGGAACATGTGCGCGGCCGCCGCCACCTCCCCGCCGATGTCACCGGGCTCCACCGCGCGCACCCAGACCGTGCGCCCGGTGCCGTCCGGCGCGCGGTAGTCTCCGCGCCACAGCGGCTTGTAGACCACGGGCGCATGAGCGCGGGCGAACGAGCGGGCGCGGCCGGGGTCGTTGGTGATGAGGGTGCGCGGGATGTCCAGGCCGCACGCCGCCGCGGTAGTGAGCTGGAGCGGCTTGGCCTCGGCGTCGCGGTTGCGCCAGGGGTGGTTCACATAGAGCGCACCGGGCAGGCAGGCCAGGAGGCCGCCGAACCCCCACCGGGACTGGTCGACCACCCACTGGGCGTCCTGGGCGCTCAACCCCGGCGCAGCGGTGTAGGGCGAGGGGCGGCGCCAGTAGACCGACCGCACCCCCTCCAGCTTTGCTTCCCTCCACCGCGTGCGCGCCGCACCGCCCACCCCCTCGGAGCAGAACTCGGCGGCGAGGCCGATCTGCTCGGGGAAGGAGCCGGGGTCCATCCGCACCACGGGGACCCCGCGCCGGTTCAGCTGCCCGATGACCAGATCGGCGGCCGGGTCGTCTTCCGCCGTGGCCACCAGAACCGCGGGCTCCACTAGTCGGGGACGTAGTCGGTCGTGGTGTCGGTCCGGCTTCCTCCGGGGCTGCCGTCGCCGTCACCGCCCATCGGCGTCTCCGAGTGCGTGGGCCGGGCGACGTTCGACCCGTGCTTGCCGGCCTGGATCGGCTGTCCGGTGCGGTCGAAGCGCCGGGCCGTCTGCGTCAGAGGGTCGATCTCGACCCGGGTGTAGGGCAGCGGGGCGGACGGCGGGTAGGGCGCCATCCGGGACAGCCCCCACGGGAGCGGAGGCGCCGGTGCCGGGAGGGGGCGGGGGGCGGTCATCGTGGAGCCTTCCTCTCAAGGGGCGAGGGGCGCCGCGCCGCAGCGGCGGCGATCAACGGCGACCAGGGGCCGGGGACTGCCAGCCGGTCGGCCGGAACAGGCCGCCCGCCTCCGCGGGCGGTGCGGCGGCCGGGGCGGGCTGCGGCGCCCACCGGTCGCCGGTCACCGACTCGTGCTCCCCGCGGTGCCCGGCGGGCCGGGCGCACGGCAGCGCCCCGCGTGGCCGGGACCCGTCCGCCGCAGCGGGCCAGGCCAGGCACTCCTGCGGCGGGTCGGACGGGTAGCGCAGAGGCCGGGGAAGCGTGTCCATGCGGTGACGCTACGAGCGCGCATGGTCCCGCCGCCAGGAGTTTGCTCAGGTTTGCTCAGTCGAGTGCGGCGGCAGCGCGGGCGATCAGCTCCCGGGCCTGCCGCCCGTAGACCGCCCCGGCCTGCAACCGCTCGAACGCGCGGGCGTAAGCCGCGATCTCGGTCGGCTGGGTGACGGTGAGCTCCGCCGAGTAGGTCTCCACCATCACCGCCCGCTCATCGAACATGATGAACCCGACCGCCGGCCATAGGCCTTCGGGGCCTTCCCGGGGCACGATGCCCAGGCTCAGCCGCGGCAGCGACATCACCGCCAGCAGCCGGTCCAGCTGGCCGCGCATCACCTCGGCCCCGCCGATGCGGGTGTAGAGCGCCTGCTCGCCCAGCAGGCAGGCGAACCGGCGCCGCCCCTCATAGAGCATCTGCTGGCGCTGCATCCGCGCGGCGACCCCGGCCTCCACGTCATCGGGGATCTGGTGGAAGTCCACCACCCGCCGCAGCAGCGCCTCGGCGTAGGCGGCGGTCTGCAGCGTCCCCCACACCACCCCGGGCGCATACACCCGGAAGTGCCCGGTGGCCTCGTAGAGCCCGATGGAGGCGCGCTGGCGCCGCCGGGTTCCCGACCCCAGGACCCGGCGCCACTCCATCCACAGCGAGTCGATGTGGCGCACCGCCGCGACCAGATCGCTGAGCTGGTCCTCGGCGCCGCAGTGCCGGCACCACTCCCGCACGTCGGCGACGGTCGGGGACTGCTTGCCGTGCTCGATCTTGGAGACCTTCGACAGCTGCCACCCGGCCGCACTCGCCAGGGCCCGCCCGGTCAGCCCCGCACCGCGGCGCAGCTCGCGCAGGCGCGCGCCGAGAACGGCGCGCGCCTGCTGGGCCTGACCGGACACCGGAGGCTCAGCGCAGGGCGAAGGAGCCGTGTGGGACGGCCAGTTCCCACAACCGGTCGCGCACCCGCACCGCCGCGGCCACCGCCTCGGGCTCCTCCACCGGCTCCGAGCCGAGAACCCGGCCGCCGGGGCCGAAGCGGCCCACGGTCAGCAGCCGGTCGTCGATGAGCCACCAGTCGTCCCCGCCCACCGGGAAGACCACATCATCGGGGACCCGGTGGCGGGGCAGCCACCGGATGTCCTCCCCGGCCCGCTGGTTGAGGTGGGTGGTCGAGTGCTCCCAGCGGATGTAGTCGCTGGCGGGCTCGGTGAACACCCGCACCCGCCGCACCGCGCACCCGGTCCCGGTCAGGCGGCGCATCCGCTCCAGCCAGCCCTGGAACCAGGCGTAGTCGTCGGCCTCGCCGCGCTTCCACCGCGCGAACGGGCCCTCTTCGTTGGCGGTCTGGTAGGAGTCCTTGAGCTCCAGGTGGAAGGCGTCGTGTTCGGCCTTGCTGAGCAGTTCGTTGCGCTCGGCGGGGGAGATCAGGGTCAACTGGGCGTCACTCCCGGAACAGGGCCTTCAGGTGCGCGGCGGGGACCTCCACGCAGTCCTCGTGGTCGGGGATCGCCATCCGCGCGCGGGCGGTGCGGTCGGTGACGACGCTACCGCGCACGATGCAGGTGTCGGGGCCGGTGGTGCCGACCACAGGGGGTTTCAGGGGGCCGAGTCTCCCGGGGACGCCGTCCTTGGACAGGTGGTTCAGCAGGCGGGTGTAGATCTCCACGTCGAGCCGGCCGTCCGGAGCCGAGGTCCAGGGGGCCCTGCCGGGGGTGAGCTTCCACCCTTGGACGATGTAGCTGCCGCGGTCGGTGGCGTACAGCGTGGGGGAGTCTCCCTCTGCGGTCTCCTTGCCGAGGAAGGTCAGTTCCATGTTCCCTCCCAGGGGTTGCTCATGTTTGCTCCGGTTCAAGGAGAGAGTGCGGCGGCCCGGTCGGGAAGTCAATGGGCCCAGGGCAGACGGGGAGAACGCTCTTCCTGGTGCGGGGGATCGCCGGGCAGGGGAAGGGGAAGGCAGTCTCGCCCGACCCTCGTAGGCGTGAGCCGCTTGCCCATCTCGCCCCTGCCGCAGTGAGAACTCGCTCGAGCTCAATCCACGTGAGACGGCTGGGGAGAGCCCACCGGCAGCCCCCAACTCGCGGCGATGCGCGCGGCCGCTTTCGCCTGCGCCTCTGCGGCCGCTCCCCAGCCCAGCAGCTCCATCGCCTCCGGCAGCGGGCTCAAGCGGCGGACGTGCACACGCCCCTTGTCGGGGTCGGCCGCCCGCGGCCCCAGCCGAGTCAGCCGTGCGGCCATGCGCAGCTGGGCATAGGGCTCCGAACCGGCGCGGCGTACTTCCTGGAAACCCAGGTAGACCGGATCGGCGATCTCCACCTGGACCTCTTCCCACACCTCCCGGAGCAAAGTGGACACCCGGTCCGCATCCCCTGGTTCAGGTGTTCCCCCGGGAAGGTTCCACCGGCCGTCGTCGCACAGCAGCACCGCCCGCCCCAGGGCATCGAAGATGTAGCCGTAGACCTGCCGAACCTGCATCCCCTCCGGCGGTCGGGCCGCCCCGTGCCACAGGTAGACCGGCTCTTGCTCCTGTGTTTCGCGCATTGCTCGGCTCCTTTCCTCACCGCCCGGCGGCAGCCTAGGACCGTTTCCCGCCGCTGTCAGAGGAACAGGCAACACCTCCGCAGACGGAAAGGTCCTTGAGGTTCTTTTCGATGGCCGGTTGAAGAACCTCGTCGAGTAGAGCGTCCATGGCCCCCGGGGGCGCCGCGCGGGGCGGTGCCCCGGGACGGGAAGGTGCTCGCGATGACGGTCATGACGCTGCCCCGCCCCCACCGATGCCGCCGAGGAGCCCGACCCGGGGACGCCGCGCCCACCGCGCCCGCACCGGGTCCCGATGGCGCCGCCTCGCCCCGGCCGCACAGGCCCTGCCGGTCCTGGCCCACCTGTACAAGGGCGAACCGTTCGCCCAGGTGGCGGCCGGGTTCGGTGTCGGCACCGCGACCGCTCGGAGGTACGTGCGCGAGACCACCGCTCTCCTGGCAGAACAGGCACCCACCCCGGAACGAGGACTGCGCAGCGCCCGCCGCAAGGGCTGGGGATAGGCGATCGTCGACGGCACCCTGATCGCCCGCGACCGCGTGGCGGCCGACCGCCCGTTCTACTCCGGCAAGCACAAACAGCACGGCATGAACATCCAGGTCGTGCCCGCACCCGACGGCGAACCCCTGTGGACCTCCTGGTCGCTGCCCGGCGCGGTGCACGACACCAGGGCCGCCCGGGTCTGGAGGATCGCCGAGCGCATCAAGGCCGCCGGGCTCATCGGCTTGGGCGACAAGGGCTACATCGGGCCGTCCGACGTCGTGTTCTGCCCGTTCAAGGGCCGGGGCAAGCCGCAGTGGAAGAAGGACGCCAACTCCGCTCACCCGGGGAACGCGCGATCGCCCAGCTCAAGCAGTGGGACATCCTGCGCCGCCTACGCTGCTGCCCGCAACGTGCCGGCCGGATCACCCGCGCTGTGCCGGTCCTCCAGCTCCGAGAATCAGGATGAAAAAGGCTCACTACGTTCATCGCGTCCACCAGGACCGGTGGAGCGCCATCGAGAGGCTCCGGCGGTCGCGCCCGCTGAACTTCTACCTCGAAGAGATGGTCACCCTCCTCGACGACGAGCCCGTGGAAGAAGTTCTGGACAGGTTCTACCTGGACCTGGTCACCCCGACCAACAGAAGAACGCGCCGAGATCAGACCAGGAGCAAGATCAATCATGTTTTCGACCGCCTGAATATCAAGCCCGAGCGGAATAAGCAGGTGAACGTCACCGACCTCGGGGTTCCGACCTCCATCGAGTTCAGCTACGGCTACCAGAACGGCCGCCTGCACCTCATGGACCGGCTCCCACTGGCGGCAAGCACAACCGATCTGAAGCGCGCCGCCCATGACCTGCTGTACCGGTACGGGGCCGCGCGCAAGAGCAATGTGACGGACAGTTTCATCACCTTCGCCGACCTGTCTCGGCGTTCGAAGGGACCTGAGTCGGTGCTGAGGATCGTGGAGAAGGCATCAGAGGTCGTCGACGTCGGCGACATCGATCAGGCCACCGATCACCTCGCAGGAATCATCGGCCAGACCGCCTGAAACGCAACTTTCGGGCACGGGTGAACGCTGTGGCGGGCCGCCATGGCTTGGGGGCACGCCTGAGTGACTGTTGGGTATGCGAGTGATTAAATGGCCTGGTCGGCAGAGCGGTTGCTCCACGGCTGCCTCTGACCGGCCAGCCGTGCGGCCATCAACCGGATCATCGCGATCTTGACCATGGCCTCGGAGGCGGCGGTTGGCCACCACCCACCGCCGGGGCAGCGCCTCGAATCCCTTGGCGCCGTCGCTGCGCCTGACGATCTCCACCATCAGCCGGAACCTCTCATGGGCCCAGGTGAGCAGGCTGTCGTCGACCTGGTTGGCATAGCCGGCATCGGCCCACACCAGGCCGATGGAGGGGAAGTGGGCGGCCGGCACCTCCAGGACCCGGCGCCCGCCGGGCCGGTCCTGGACCGAGGCCGAGGTCACCGCGACCGCCGGCACCGGGCCCAGGGTGTCGGTGATCAGGTGGCGCTTGCGGCCGCGGGTGCGCTTTCCCGCGTCGTAGCCGCGGGCCTGGCCGCCCTGCCCGGTCAGGATCGTCTGGGAGTCCAGCACCGCCGCCGAGGGGTTCGGGTCGCGGCCGGAGGCGGCGCGCACCCGTGCGCGCAGGGCGCCGTGGATCCGGTCGAGGGTGCCGTCGGCGTCCCAGGGCGGCAGGTCGGCCGGGATCATCCGCCACTGGCAGCCCGAGTGCAGCACGAAGAAGATCGCGTCCAGCACGAGGCGGTCGCCGTATCTGCGGGGCGCCCCGCCTTTGGCCCAGTCGCGGGCGGGCATGAGCGGTTCGATCACCGCCCAGGCGGCGTCGGACAGGCTCGAGGGATAGCATGGGCGGGCGTCCTCGCCGGGCTTGCAGTTGCACACACAGCGCGATTCTGGCGGGGGCGCTCTGCTTTCTCACCGGCGGGTCCGGTTATCACCACGCGGAGCCGACCGCATACCCAACAGTCTCTGAGGGCACGGCAAAGATCTTTGGTGCGGGGGAAGTATCCTCGTCCGGAATGAAGTAGACAGCGAAGAGGCGCAGCGGTGAGGACCTCAAAAAGGTAACGCGAAGATAACGCTGTGTGTTGTTGCAGGTCATTTGCTGTGAGCCCCGCGAACGCGGGGATGGACCTTATCCGGGCAATTACTGGACGGCCGGACTGAAGTGAGCCCCGCGAACGCGGGGATGGACCGATCCCGCGCAGTCATTGCGCTCACCTGCGCGTATACGGAGAGTCGCCGTCTGGTCCGTGGCCCGTCAGGGGCCCGATTTCGTCGAGAGCGGCCCCCAATCGGGTGTTGGCCGTGTTGATCTGGCCGGTGAACCAAGTGGGTGTAGGTGCACATCAGCACTGCCACGGTGTGGCCCAGGCGCCGGGCGACCTCAAGGTGGGGCGATGCCGCTGTAGAGCAGCAGACCCGCGCAGCCGTACCGAAGGCCGTAAGGCCGCTGGGCCAACCCGGCTGCCAGCTCGGGGGCGTCAGCGCCGCCCTGCACGCCCTCAGCGGCCGGGTGGGGAACCCCATATGGTCATCACGGATCGTAGTCAACCTGTACGGATAGTGACATCATGTCGGAAACCCTGCTCGTCGGATCCCGCGGCTCCCACCTCGCCAAGGCCATGGTCAAGGAACTCATCGACGGCCTGCGCCCCCACCACCCCGCCGCCGCCTTCACCCAGCGCACCATCATGACCTCCGGCGACAAGGACCGCGTGTCCAGCCTCCAGGCCCTCGGCAAGTCCATGGTGTCGATCTTCGCCACCCAGGTCGAGGAAGCGCTGCTGCGCGGGGAGATCGACATCGCCGTGCACTCGCTGAAGGACCTGCCCACCGCCCCCACCCCCGGCACCCTGCTGGCCATCACCCCCGCCCGCGAAGACCCCCGCGACGCCCTCACCGGAACCCCGCTGGCCGAACTGCCCGACGGCGCCCGCATCGCCACCAGCTCCACCCGCCGCATCGCCCAGCTCGCCCGCCTGCGCCCCGACATCACCACCGTCCCCATCCGCGGCAACGTCCCGCCCCGCCTGCGCAAAGCCCGCGAGATGGGCCTGCACGGCTGCCTGCTCGCCTCGGCCGGGCTGCGCCGGCTGGGCATGGCCGAGGAGATCGGCACCGACCTCGACCCCGCCGACTTCCCGCCCTCCCCCGCCCAAGGCATCCTCGGCATCCAGATCCGCGAGGCCGACCGGCACCTGATCGACCTGCTCGCCCCGCTGCACGACCCCGCCGCCCACGCCGCGGCCACCGCCGAGCGCGCCCTGCTGGCCGAGCTGCACGGCGGATGCAGCGTCCCCATCGGCGCGCTGGCCACCGTCGACGGCGACCGGCTGCATCTGGCCGCCCAGGTCACCGCCCCCGACGGATCCCGCGCCACCACCACCACCCGCACCGGAGCGCTCACCGACCCGCATGAGGTGGGCAAGCAGGCCGCCACGGCCCTGTACGACCAGGGCGCCGAAGCGATCCTCTCCCAGGTCAGGGACACCCCCCAGAAGGAGTGACGTCATGTCCGCCCCGACCATCGAACCCTCCTCCGGCTCCAGCCCGCTGCGCGGCCGCCCCGCGCTGCGCCGCTTCCTGCACCGCTCCCCGGTCACCCCGGCCGATTTGTGCATGCCGCTGCTGGTGACGCCCGCCTCCGACCTCACCCCGGTGCCCACCTGCACCCCGGGCGAGGTCGGGCTCCGGGTCGCCGAAGCCGGCCCGCCTCGGCATCGGATCGGTGAAGATCTTCGCCGAAGGCGAGCGCGGCTGGCGTGCAGGCGGGGGCCTCCTCCAAGGCCCCGTTCCCGCGGACCCCCAGCAGTCGTCGTATATGTGAGCCTCGCGGACGTGGGAATGCCCTCTCGGTTATACGACCAACCGCTCTGGATTATGAGTCCTGTGGATATGGCGCTGGGTTACCGGCTGGACATGTTCGTCGCATGCAGCGGTAGAGGAGGAAGGCTGCGCTCGCGGCGCTCTAGGTGGCGGGGGCCTCCTGATCCCGCCTTGTCGTTACCTCTCGCTAGGGTCCGATGACATTCAGTGGTCCAGTGGGGAGTGGCCGTGGCTTATCCGTTTGGTTCTTCTGCTTCACCCGAAGAGGCCGTCGATCTGCGCCTGTGGGCTAAAGAGCGAGACCTCGGCGGGTATCGGCATCCTGCGGCCTGTCACGCGCTCGACGCTGCTGCGATGGCGCTCGTGCTTTGGGAAGAGGCCGTTGCGCCGGGGGTGCGCGCTACCATCAGTGCCTCGCTCGCGACCGACGAGGAGCATGCCGGAAGGCTCATCGCATTCTGGGCCGGCCTGCACGACGTCGGAAAGGTGAGCCCCGAGTTCCAGCATCAGATCGACATCGACCTGCCGTCTTACCCCTCCCCTCGGGACCTCGCCGGGAGGGCCGGGCACGCTACGGCCACGGCGCGGTGGCTGGAGCAGGCCCTTCCGACCGCTGGATACGCCCCGACCTGGGAGTTCGAATCCGTCACCGCGCTCGTTGCCCAGCTGCTCGGCGGGCACCACGGGCATTTCCCTGAATTCTCGGATCCCCCGGCCGGGGGCGGCTCTCGCGCAGGTACCCGAGGCGACGCATGGGATCAGCAGCGATGGCGGATGCTGCGCGTTCTGGAGACGGTTCTGGACTCGCCCCGGCCGCCCGGGGCGCTTCCCGAGCCGGTGGCGGGAATCATCTGCGGGCTGGTCATCCTCGCTGACTGGTTGGTGAGTCAGAAGCACCATGTCCTCGCTCAGAAGCCTCACGTCCCCAGCACCGGCGGGATGGAGGAGCTCCGCTCCTACTTCAACCGCCAGAGGCGGGGAGCTTCTCAGGTCCTGGATGAGGCAGGCCTGCGTCCGCTGACCACTACGCCGGGTACCTTCAGCGCCTCCTTCCCGGAGTTCAAGGCCAATGGCCTCCAGGCGTCCATCGCCGAGCACCTCCCGCGGATATGCGCGGGTGCAGGGCTGCTGCTGGTCACCGCCCCGACAGGGGAAGGAAAAACCGAGGCCGCCTTTCACGCGGCCGACATCATGGGACACGCGGCGGGGCGGCCCGGCCGCTACATCGCGCTGCCCACCATGGCGACCGCGGACCAGATGTACACCCGCCTGCGCTGCTATGCCGAGCGCCGTGCGGATGTCCCCCGCCCGCTGACACTCCTGCACTCCATGGCCTGGCTCAACGAGGACTACAGGCCGGCCCCCGTCGGCCAGGGCGCTCCGGCCGTATTGACCGCTGACGCCTCTGGAAGGCGGGATTTCAACGTCACGGACTGGCTGTTCGGGCGGAAGCGGGGATTGCTGGCCTCCTGGTCGGTCGGGACCATCGACCAGATCCTCATGGCCGTGCTGAGGGCCAGGCACAACGTGCTCCGCTTGTTCGGCCTCGCGGGGAAAGTCGTCGTGGTGGACGAAGCGCACGCTGTAGATCCTTATATGCAGGAAGAACTCGAACGCCTCCTGCAGTGGCTCGGGCGCCTGGGCGTTCCGGTGGTTCTGCTGTCGGCGACGCTGCACCGCACCGTCGCCGACGCCTACGTCTCCTCCTATCTGAAAGGGGCGGGCAAGCGCTCCAGCCGGAAGAGGTTCGGCAGGAGGCGGCGAGGCAGGGCGGAGAGCCCTCTGGTGGACCGTGTCGATTATCCGGGCTGGATCTATGCCGATGCCGAGTCGGGAGAGGTCAGCCGGAACCCCGAGCCGATCACCGGGAAGGAGCGCGACCCCCTCCGCATCGACCTGGTGAGCATTCCGCAGACGGGGCGCGGCAGAGAGCGCCGCGCGGACCGCTCGGCGGCACTGGAGGACGAGCTCGGAGAAATTCTGGAAAGCGGTGCCGGGAGCGCTGCGGTGATCTGCACGACCGTCGGCGAGGCGCAGGAGACCTATGACCTGATCGGAGATCTCCTTCGAAAGCACGCTGAATCGGGGCGGGAGGTCCCGGAACTCCACCTGCTGCACGCCCGTTTTCCAGCGGAAGAGCGAGAGAAGATCGCTCGCAGGGTCATCGCGAAGTTCGGTAAGGAGAACCCCGGAAAAGAGCGGCCGAAGTCGGCGATTCTCGTTGCGACGGCGATAATCGAGCAGAGTCTCGATCTCGATTTCGATTTGGTCGTCACGGACCTGGCTCCGGTTTCCCTGCTGCTGCAGAGGGCCGGGCGCTGCTGGAGACACCAGGGAATCGAAGGCATCCGCAGGCCCCGATGGGCGGAGGGCCCGCGGATGGTGGTCTTCGTTCCGGAAGGGGGGAAGGCGGCTGACCTTCCGCCGGGCTGGGCCCACATCTACCCGGCCTCCCTGCTGGTGCGGACGCGGAACATGCTGGAGGCGCGGCAGGGGGAGCCGGTCAAGGTTCCCGGTGACGTTCAGGGGCTCGTCGAGCGCGTCTACGACGACCCGGGCCTCATCGATGACATGAAGCACGACCTGGAACGGGCCGGCAAGGACATGGGGATGCGCACCCAGGCGCGCAATGTCCTGGTGCCGGGCCCCGGTGAGCTCAACGGCGGGCTGTACGAACTCACCTCGACCGCTTTCGGTGTCGACGAAGAGATGCTGGCGACCCGCTTCGACGCCGACTCGGTCCGGGTCCTCTGCTACTACCGGGACGCCGATGGGAGGCGGTGGCTGGACCGGAAGTGCGAAGTGCCGCTCCCTGAGCGCGGTTCAACCGCGAAGGGGGCGTTCACCGATGACGATCTCGCTCCGATCATCCGCCGCACGGTTCCGGTGCGGGGAGGGCGCTGGGTGCCTGGCCGGCCGGAGCGGGAGGGGCTGCTCCCGCCGGCTTGGCGGAAGGACTTCCGGCTCCGCGAGTTGATTCTGGTCCCGCAGGAGGTGACCGCCGGGGGAGAAGCGGGCCCGGGCGACCTCGGCGGTCGGACGTGGTGGCTGGACCACTCGAAGGGGCTTATGTGGTGGTAAGGGGCGTTTGCGCCGAAAAATCACCAGAGAGTGATTCGCCATCACGCTTTGTGGCGTCTATTCTCGAGACGGCAGTGCTTCTCTGCTTCTAGGAGTCAGTCCTCTTGGAATCGACGATAGGAGTGAGGTGGGAGGCGCGGGGAAGGCGATGACCGGGCTCAGGAAGGGGCCCGTCCGGGCCTCAGCCCCGCGTTCAAAGGAGCAGGAACCTCTGCGGCGTCGGCGGAAGGGGACGGAGACCGACGGCCCACCGCCCGGTGGGCCACCGGCGTCCCCGCCTCCGCGGGGGCGGACTCGGCATGTCTCCTGTCGGGTGAGTCTGTCCTTGGCCCATCCCCGCCTTCGTGCGGGGCTCATGGCGAATAGGAGTCCGCGAGCGGCAGCCGGGCTCGACCGGCCGGCGGACAAGCTCCGGTGCGCGGTCCTGACGATACAAGAGAGTGAGCGGAAATGGCGCCTTCCTACCGGCTCGACGAGGAGCCGTGGCTCCCGGTGAAATGGCTGGGCACCGAAGGGGGCGGGGCCGCTGCGGAACGGCCCGGCCGAGTCGGCCTGCGCGTGCTCCTGAAACGCGCCCACCACATCGCTGACCTGGAGCTCGCCCTTCCTCCCGCGGCCTCGGGGATATGGAGGATCCTCGCGCTGATCGCCGCCCGGGTCACCGAGCTGGACGCTGCCGACGGCACGGCGGAGTGGAAGAAGCGGCGCTTGGAGGTACTGCGGGCAGGCCGCTTCGACGCCGGCCTGGTCGACGACTACTTCGACGACCTCTCCGGGGCATTCGACATCTTCGGGGGATGGCTTCAGGACCTCCGGCTGGCCGAGCAGTGCTCTGGAACCTCCGGGATCAACAAACTCTGCTGGGGAAGGACCGCCGGGAACAACCAGGTATGGCTCGGAGGGCACTCCACCGACCTCGCCCCCGAGCCGGTTTCCCCTGACATCGCGGCCCAACACCTCATCGCCACCATGTACCACGGGCCCTCCGGGCGCTGCACGGCGCGCACCGCCGGCGGCGTCTCCAAGGCCGACACCTCGGCGGGCCCGCTGCGGGGCGCGCTCTCCTTCCATCCGCTCGCGGACGACCTGTTCACCACCCTGGTGCTGAACATCCCCTATCCCGGCGACGGAGAAGTGGACCTGGCTCCCTGGGAACGGGACGGGCCCGACGACCCCACCGGCCTGCCGGCCGAGGCCACCGGACTGGCCGGCGTGCTGACTAACCAGTACCGCCACGCGGTCCTCCTGCACCCCTCGGAGGACGGCAAGGAGGTCGTCGACGCCACGATCACCTGGGGCTTCCGGATCACCAAGGAGTTCCGTGAGAGCTGGGCCCCGCCGACCGACCCCTACCGCATCTACCAGACCTCGAAGGAGGGCAGGCTCTACGCCCGCCCCGCCGATGCGGACCGGGCGGTGTGGCGGGATCTCGACGCCCTCCTCCGCGACAACGACCGTGCCGGTCGGCGCCGCCCGGCCCTGTTCGACAACTGGACCGTTCGCGACGGTGTCCCCGAGGAGGTCCTCAGGACGCTGAGGGTACGGGTGTTCGGCTTCGACCAGGACGGCCAGACCAGGGACCGCCAGTGGTTCACCGCCACCACCCCGGCGGTGCTGCGCTGGCTGGAGAGCAGTACCGCCGGCTCCGCGGAGGCTGATCGCGCGCGGCAGCGGATCCGACTGTCCGTCGCTTCGGCGGAAGGAGCGGGAAGCCGTTTGGAGAGCGCGCTCAAGGCCGCTTGGCGGGAGAGCAACAGCCCGAGCGGCGGAGAGCCGAAGAAGACCGATACGGGAACCGGGCCATGGTTGCGCCAGGGCATGTCCCGCTATTGGTCGACCGCGGCCCGGGAATTCTGGGAAATAGCATTCGACGACAATAGGGAATCCCCGGGGAACACCTTCATCCTTGCTGCGGCCCGCGCATACGAAGAGGTCACCGATTCCTATTGCGCAAACCCCAGGAGGGCTGAAGTAGTGGAGCGGCACCGCGGCCGTCTCTTCAAGTACTGGAACACTGCGCAGAAAGGAGGCGAGTCATGACTGGTTACGGGCGCCGGTCGCTGCAGAAGTCGGCGGACCTCATGGTCGATAACCTCGCCGAGAGGATCGTCAGCGCCCCCGGCGACCGGGCCGTGCTGCGCAGGATGGTCGGGCATCCGCCCGGCCACCTCACTGCGCGCCCGGTGCACAAGGTCATATACGACTGCCTCAAAGACGGCGACGGACGCCCCCACGGCCTCCCCGAGGATCCGGCGGGAGAGTGGGCCTTCTACGCCGTGGCGTCGATGATGGCCGACCAGCCCCGGGACGCCAGGGACGCCCGGAAGGCCGAGGCCCCAGAGGAAAGCGGCCGGGAAGAGAGCGGCAGGGGGCCCGGGGCCGTATCCCCGGACGGCAGCGGTGACGCGGCTGACGGAGACCCGGCCGACTCAGGGGGAGAGGCGGCCCCGGAGCAGGAACCCTCCGGTGGCGAAATGCGGCTCCGGAAGTCCGAGCGCCGCCCCAACCTGGGCGTCTCCCTGGCCGGAGGAGTCAAGGACGGGGTCTTCAAGGCCGAGACCACGGAGAAGCGCCTGCACCGGCTGTGCCGCCTCGACCTCGCCGGCCTGCACAAGCGCCTGCCCGCGCTGGTGCGCCACGCCCGCGCCGACCTCGTCGACCTCGACTGGGGGGTGCTGGTCGTCGACCTGGCGCGCTGGGAGAGCGAGCGGGACGAGGTGGCCAAGGAATGGCTCCAGGCCTACCACCGCACCCGCAATTACGACCTGTACCAGGAACAGAAGAAGAAGCAGGAGACGGCCGCCCCGGCGGCCCAGAGCGACGAGCAGGAGCAGTGAGCCGCATGAGGGCTTCCTACATCGACGTGCACGCCCTTCAGACCCTGCCGTATTCCAATGTCAACCGCGATGATCTCGGGTCGCCGAAGACAGTGGTGTTCGGCGGGCAGGAGCGCACCCGCATCTCCAGCCAGAGCTGGAAGCGCGTCGTGCGCCACCGGGTGGAAGAGCGTCTCGCCGATCCGGCCGTGCGCACGCGCAGGCTGATCGGCGCCATCGCCGACGAGCTGGGGCGGCGCGGCTGGAGCGCGCAGACCGCTGAAGAGGCCGGGCGCCAGGTGGTGGTGTCGGCAGGTAAAGGCATCAAGGTGGAGCCGAAGAAGAAGGGGCGCGAGGACGAGCCGCAGGACACCTCAGTGCTGTTCTACCTGCCGCAGGCGGCCATCAAGGCGTTGGCGGACCTGGCGGCCGAGCACGAGGGGGCCATCGAGGCGGAGGCGGCCAAGAAGAAGCCCGGGAGCAAGGGCGTGCTGCCCGCCGAACCGATCAACGAGATCCTCAACGGGCGCAGCGCCACCATCAACCTGTTCGGCCGGATGGTCGCCGAGCTGCCCGGCACCGAGGTCGACGGGGCGGTCCAGTTCGCCCACGCCTTCACCGTCCAAGGCACCAGCGTCGAAACCGACTTCTTCACCGCCGTCGACGACATCCCCAAGGACGACGACCACGGCAGCGGGCACATGAACGTCGGCGAGTTCGCCTCGGGCACCTTCTACCGCTACGCCAACGTCAACCTCGCCCAGCTGCTGTCCAACCTCGATGGCGACACCGGGGTCATGCGGGAGCTCGTCTCCCAGTTCCTGCGCGCCTTCATCGACACCGTCCCCACCGGCAAGCAGAACACCACCGCGGCCCAGACCGTGCCCGACCTTGTGCACGTGTCCCTGCGCACCGACCGGCCCATGTCCTACGCCGCCGCTTTCGAGGCACCGCTCCTCTCCGCCACCGGTTTCGCCGCGCGCGCGCAGACCCGGTTGGACGACTACGCCGGGCAGCTCAGCCAGGTCTGGTGGGAAGATACGGCGATTCCTTTCCACGCCGGCGTCAACCTGGACAAGGACCTTTCCCACCTGGGGGAGCGGGTCGACTCCTACCCCGCGCTGATCGAGGCCGCACTCGGGGCGCTCGGCGGGAGCGGGCAGGGATGAGCGGGCTCCTGATCCGGCTGGCGGGTCCGCTGCAGAGCTGGGGGGAGCACAGCTCCTTCGCCGACCGCGACACCCTGGACCACCCGACCCGGTCGGCGCTCACCGGCATGTTCGCCGCGGCCGAAGGGCGCGGCCGCGCCATGCCCCTGGAGCGCTACGCCCCTTTGCGGTTCACCGTCCGCGTCGATCGGCCGGGGGTGCGGATCTCCGACTTCCACACCATCGGTGGAGGGCTGCCCGCGAAGCAGACCGTGCCGACGGCGGAAGGCAAACGCCGACCGGAAAAGGCGGGAACCATCGTCACCCGGCGCTCCTTCCTGGCGGACGCCGTGTTCACTGTGGCGGTGGAGGGCCCCTCCGATGTGCTCGGAGAAGTCGCCGCCGCCCTGGAGGCGCCGCACTGGGGGCCCTACCTGGGCCGGAGAGCCTGCGTCCCCGATCCGCTGCTGCTGCTGCGCCCGGAGGCGGAGGACCCGGTGCACAGCCTGCGGACCGAGGTCCCGCTACCGCCGCACGCGGGGGAGAAAAGGCAGGGAAGAAACGGGAGAAGGGCGGCAGGGGCCCGGGTCCGCTTCATCGAAGAGGGAGCACCCTCCGCGGCGGGTCAAGGGCGGAGTTCGGCCGTGCTCAACGACATCCCCCTGTCCTTCCTCGGGCAAAGGCGCACTTACCGCTCGCGCGAGGTGGCCATCAGGCTGGAGCAACTGCCGGCCCACCTGTTCACACGAAAGACCGATGAATACCAGCGACGCATCTTCGAATACGCGAAGGAGGGGCGGTGCCCGTCCGACTGATCAAGATCGAGCTCGACGACCGCCTCCCCCGCGTGCGGCAGGCAAGCGCCGGAGACCTGCATCGGATCCTGCTGAAGACCGCCTCACCGAGCCTGGGCGACAGGGCGATCCAGTCCCCCCGGCGGCAGGCCGGACTGCTCTTCAGAGTGGAGGAGACCCGGGCCGGGCGGCATCTGCTCGTGCAGACGCAGTGCGAGCTCCTCCTGGATCGGCTTCCAAACGGCTTCGAAGCGGTCGGGGCCAAGGACCTGGCGCCGCTGCTCGACAGCATCGGGAAAGGGGACGTCCTCCGCTACCGCATTACGGGAAGCCCGATGAAGCGGCTCGGGAAGTCCGAGCGCCCGCGCGAGATCCACAGGCGCGATGGCAAGCGCTTGGACTCCGGCGCCCATGAGCGCCCCTTGACGGGGGCGGCAGCAGACGCCTGGTGGGAGGGCAAGGCAGAGCAGAGCGGCTTCAACCTCCTCAGTGCCTCCTCGACACGCCTGCGGGAAAACGACGACAGCAAAGGCGAGCGCAGGGTTCGCCTGCCGGCCGTCCGCTTCGACGGGCTCGCCCGGGTCCATGACGCCGACGCGGTCCGGGCGGCGGTACTGAACGGGGTCGGACGGGGCAAGGCGTTCGGCTCCGGAATGCTGAGCCTGGCCCATGTGGGGGGACGATGAGCGAATCCGACTCTTCGGCGAAGCAGAGGTTCGCCCGCCCGACGCTCGCGATGTTGCCGCGGGTGTCGGACGGGCTGTCCTTCCTGTTCGCCGACATCGTGCGGATCGTTCAGACCGACACCGGAGTGTGTGCGGAGACCGAGACCGATTCGGGCGCCGTGCATCGAGTGCCCATACCGACGGCGGCCCTTGCCTGCATCCTGCTGGGGCCGGGCACCTCGATCACGTCGCCCGCTCTCGCCACGTTCTTCCGGCATGGTACGAGCGTCGTGAGCAGCGGCGCGGGCGGAGTGCTTCACTATGGGGGCCTGCAGGCCTCCACCCGCACGGTGAAGTGGCTGGACCTCCAGGCCAGGGCCTACGCGAATGTCGAAACCCGCCTTGACGTCGCGAGGGCGATGTTCGAGATGCGGTTCAAAGAAGAGGTGGCCGAGGGAACTCCTCTGGAGACGCTGCGCGCCATGGAAGGCCAGCGGATGCGCAAGCTCTACCAAGGGCTGGCGTCCCGGTACCGGCTCAAACCCTTCAAACGCAACTACAACCCGGAGTCCTGGGGAGAGCAGGACCCTGTGAACAAGGCCCTGTCCTCGGCGAACGCCGCCCTCTACGGGGTGGTCCACTCGGTGATCATGCACCTGGGTTGCCACCCGGGCCTCGGATTCGTCCACGCTGGAAAGCAGCACTCTTTCATCTATGACATCGCAGACCTGTACAAGGCGGAAACAACGGTGCCGCTGGCCTTCTCCCTGCATGCAGCACAGGACCCTGCAGCCGAGGCCCGGCGCCGCCTGCGCAGCGACCTGAAGCTGTACCGGATGATTCCTCGGATCATCAGCGACATCCAGCTGCTTCTCGACCCTGATGAGGACGGGCAAGAGGAGGCCGCACCGAAGCGGTGGCAGGTCGTTGATCTATGGGACCCAGTGCACGGGGCGGTGGCCGGCGGGGTGAATTACGGCGATTCCTTCATAGCGGCCCCTGAAGCGGTGACAGGTGACCAGCAGGAGAGCCGCTGATGACGTCCATGGTGGTGATCTCCACTTCGGCCGTCCCGCCGCACGTACGGGGAGCGCTATCGCGCTGGATGATCGAGCCTCAAGCTGGGCTGTACATCGGTACGATGACGGCCCGGGTACGGGATCGGCTCTGGGAACTCGTATGTGAGTCGGTCGGAGAAGGCGCAGCGGTCTGCGCCTACCCCGCTGACAACGAACAAGGCTTCCTCATCGCGACGGCGGGCGAAGATCGAAGGCACGTCGTTGATTTCGATGGGGTGCAGCTCATCCGTTTCATGGGTGTTGATACAGGCAGCGAAGGGGAGCAACCGCAGCCACCATTGCCCGAAGGTTGGTAACGCGAAGATAACTCTCGTTGTTTGTGCAGGTCATTTGCTGTGAGCCCCGCGGACGCGGGGATGGGCCGGTCGCCTCCGAGGCGATCAACTCCATGGCGGAGTGAGCCCCGCGGACGCGGGGATGGGCCGTAGTAGATCGGGTCCACCGACGGGTCATGGACGTGAGCCCCGCGGACGCGGGGATGGGCCGCTCATCCACTGCCCGCGCCCGCCCGGGGCGCCGTGAGCCCCGCGGACGCGGGGATGGGCCGGCGTTCCGCCGATTGGCCAAGCAGCACCACCCGTGAGCCCCGCGGACGCGGGGATGGGCCGCGGTTGCGGGCCGCGCCCGGGCCGGCGTAGCCGTGAGCCCCGCGGACGCGGGGATGGGCCGCGGTTGCGGGCCGCGCCCGGGCCGGCGTAGCCGTGAGCCCCGCGGACGCGGGGATGGGCCGGAGCCCCCCATGGCCACCCCCGACCTGGAGCAGTGAGCCCCGCGGACGCGGGGATGGGCCGCCGGTGCCGCCGGGCATGCTCATGATCATCCCGTGAGCCCCGCGGACGCGGGGATGGGCCGGCTGCGCAGGGGGCTCCGGCGGAGCAGGCTTTGTGAGCCCCGCGGACGCGGGGATGGGCCGAGGAGCGAGCCGCAGCACAGCAGGCCGTAAACGTGAGCCCCGCGGACGCGGGGATGGACCGGACATCCCCGCCGGCTCGAGTGTCGCCGACGAGTGAGCCTCTCAAAGGCGGGCGCGGTCGTCGAGGTCGAGCGGGGGCTCTTCAGGAGCGAGCCTGTCCTTGTAGCGCTTGATCCATGTGCGCAGTGTCGGCAACGTGTGAATACTGACCACCAGGCAACGCGTGAAAACTGACCACCCCCGCTGATCATCGAGAGGGTGATCACTGTGGAGGACTGGGCGGAGATCCGCCGTTTGCGCAGATCAGAGAATATGCCGATCCAAGCGATCGCCCGCCGCATGGGCATCGCGCGCAACACCGTCAAGCGGGCGCCGGCCAGCGACCAGGTGCCCAAGTACCACCGCGAGCCCAGCGGTTCGATCGTGGACGCCTGCGAACCCCGCATCCGCGAGCTGCTCGCCCAGTGGCCGGACATGCCCGCAACCGTGATCGCCGAGCGCATCGGCTGGGATCGCTCCATCACCGTGCTGCGCGACCGCGTCCGCCGACTGCGCCCGCAGTTCAAGCCGGCCGACCCGGTCTCGCGCACCGCCTACGGGCCGGGCGAGGTGGCCCAGTGCGACCTGTGGTTCCCGCCCGCCGACATCCCGCTGGGGGCCGGGCAGAGCGGCCATCCGCCGGTTCTGGTCATGGTCTCGGGCTATTCCCGGTGGCTGATGGCGCGGATGCTGCCCTCGCGCCAGGCCCCCGACCTGGTGGCCGGCCACTGGGAGCTGCTGAAGGGGCTGGGGGCGGCGCCCAAGACGCTGGTCTGGGACAACGAGCCCGGCATCGGCCGCCGGGTGGCGGGAAGACCGCGGCTGGGCGAGGAGTTCGCGGCGTTCCGCGGGGCCCTGGGCATCCGGGTGATCCAGTGCCGCCCGCGCGATCCGGAGGCCAAGGGGCTGGTCGAGCGCGCCAACGGCTATCTGGAGACCTCCTTCCTGCCAGGCAGGGAGTTCGCCTCCCCGCACGACTTCAACGCCCAGCTCTCCGCCTGGCTGGCCAAGGCCAACCGGCGCTTCCACCGCCGTATCGAATGCCGCCCTGAGCAGCGGCTGGCCGCCGACACCGCGGCGATGGCCGAGCTGCCGCCGACGCTCCCGGCGATCGGATGGCGCATATGCCTGCGGCTGCCGCGCGACCACTACGTCCGGCTGGGCACGGTGGACTACTCGGTGCACCCGCGGGCGGTCGGCCGCCGCATCCAGGTGGCCGCGGACCTGGAGCGGGTGCGCATCACCTGCGAGGGCGAGCCGGTCGGCGAGCACGAGCGCTGCTGGGCGGCCCATCAGACCATCACCGACCCGGCCCATGCCGCCGCGGCGGCGCTCATGCGCCGCGCGGCCGCCCGGGGGCGCGGGGCAGCGGTCGGGGTCCAGGTCGAGCAGCGGGACCTGGCCTCCTATGACCGGCTTTTGGGAGCGAAGGGGGCATGAACGATGGCGGGCACGCCGAGAGCACGACCCGCGAAGGCGACGAGCGGGCGCAACACCGCCGCGGAGCTGGCCTATCTGGCCGGGGTCTTGAAGACCCCCTCGATGCTGGCGGCGGTGGAGCGCCTGGCCGAGCGCGCCCGGGGTGAGTCCTGGACGCATGAGGAGTTCCTGGCGGCCTGCCTGCAGCGCGAGGTCGCCGCGCGGGAGGAGCACGGCGGGGCGGCGCGCATCAAGCACGCCCGCTTCCCCTCCCTCAAGACGCTGGAGGAATTCGACTACGACCACCAGCGGGGGCTGAACCGGGAGGTGATCGCGCACCTGGGCACGCTGGACTTCATCGCCGCCCGCGAGAACGTGATCTTCCTCGGGCCGCCGGGGACCGGCAAGACGCATCTGGCGATCGGGCTGGCGATGCGGGCCTGCCAGGCCGGGCACCGGGTCGCCTTCGCCACCGCGGCCCAGTGGGTGAACCGGCTGGCCGATGCCCACCACACGGGCCGGCTGGAGGCCGAGCTGATCCGGTTGGGCCGCTACCCGCTCGTGGTGATCGACGAGGTCGGCTACATCCCCTTCGAGCCCGAGGCGGCGAACCTGTTCTTCCAGATGGTCTCCAACCGCTACGAGCGGGCCTCGCTGATCGTGACCTCGAACAAGGCCTTCGGCAGGTGGGGCGAGGTCTTCGGTGACGACACGGTGGCCGCGGCGATGATCGACCGGATGGTCCACCACGCCGAGGTGATCGCGCTCAAGGGCGATTCCTACCGGCTCAAGGACCGCGATCTCGGGCGCACGCCGCAGGCGGACGCCGCCTGATCCGGGCAGGCATGGCCAAGCACGATGGTGGTCAATTCTCATGCGATGCCTGGTGGTCAATTTTCAAACGACGTTGACACGCAGGGTTTCGGCGTTGATGTCGAGTTCTTCTGCGATGTGCGTGATCGGGCGCCCGCTGTCGATCACCATTCACGCTGCTTCCTCGCGGAACTCTTGCGAGTACTTGCTCGGCCTGCTCATATCCCCTCGTTTCCTTCTGGAACCATGTTACGGTCCCTGTCCGGAACTCTCAGGGCCCCTCACCTTCACTGGACTCGCCTGCACACTCATCTGCTATCGCAGACTCACCAAATGAGACGACTTCTTAGCAGGCATATCCGGTGACCTGTACGTGCATGCCGTTGTAGATCTTGAACCAGGTGTTCTCAGGCGGGGCGTAGGCGAAGGCGCTGCTGGGGACCCATGCATCCCAGAGGCCGCTGATGACGCACCCCTTGATGACGCCGAAGGTGTCGGTGTCCTTGAAATACACGGTGGAGGTCTCACCGGGCTGGAGCCACCTGTAGCCGTTTCCGGAGCCGTCTCCGCCGCAGCTGGGGCTGCCCACCGAAGGAGCATTAGAGTCGCCGCACCAGTCGTTCCCGATCCGCAGGGGGCGGTTGGTGTCGTTGGTGATCTTGCCGCAGAGCTCGATCGGGCCCCACGCATCGCAGTTGCCCATCGGCTGTGCCTCGTCGGGGGTCTGCTCGGCCTGGGCCGCCCCGGCGGAGGACACCGCCAGGACCGCCACCGCCCCCGCCGAGACCACACTTCGCACTACTCGCACTACCCGGTTCATCGCCACGTCGCTTTCCCCGGGTCGCCCCGGACTCATCTCCAGCAGAGCCGTCGCATCGACGGTAGACAGCGAAGAGCCGGCACGGCCGAGCATGTCCGGGTTCGGACCTGTTCTGGCCCGAGGCGGCCATCCCGGGGACCGGTGGCTCCGAGGCTTGAGCAACGACCGGGCGGGCCAGTGGGGTGAGTGGGAGGTGCGCGTCGAGGTTCCAGGGAGGCCAGCAGATCCTCCTCGCTCAGGGGCGGTGTGCTGAATAATCCCTTCCGTGACCTTCAGGATCGCAGTCGCTGCTGCCGCAGTGCTGGCCGTCGCCTTCCTCGGGGCCGCGCTGTGGCTCGGCGGCGGACCGATGAGCCGGCAGGGCTGGGAGGCGGCGAGCTGGGTCGCCGGTGTATTGACCGTCGTTATCGTCGTCTTAAGCGTGGTGAGACGGCATGTGCTCGTTCCCCGGGACTCTCCGGAGAGCCGCGGCAGAGGGGGAGAGCGGGGATCCTCCCGTGCGCCCGCTGCGACCGTGGCCCCGGCTCCAACGGGGAATCCCGTTGCACTGGTCCGGCAGGGGATCTGCTGCGCAGCCGGGGACGGACAGAGCCCGCCAAGCGTTCCTATCGCAAGGCGATCAAGCTCGGTGACGCGCGGGCGATGAGCCGGGTGGCTGAAATCCACGAACTTCAAGGGCGGCTCCCCAAGGCGGAGCACTGGCACCGCAGAGCCGTCCGCGCCGGTGACACCGAGGCCACGGTGAAGCTGGAGGCACTGCGAAAAAGCCTCGGCGGCGATCCCGGAGCCGGGCGAGGAGAGCAGCCGAAAGGCTGAGGGCGGCTCCCGAGGCGATCAGCGCCACCAGGTCTCTGCGGCCGGCCGGCTTGGCCACGCAGGGCCCGGCCGGTGGCCGCCCCTGTCCGGGTGATCGCTCCGATTCGGTTTAGAAACCTGACCCGTTCGAAAACATGACCGGGCACCCGAGCCCGCCCCGAGCTGAGTCTCGTCACTCCAACAGGATCTCCTCGGGGCGCCTCCCGGTGACCTCGAGACCATGACCTTTGAGAATGTGATCGATACAGGCGGTCAGATCGCCGGCGTGGTCGTCGCGGGCCATGTTCCTCACCTCCTCCACCAGACTCATCCCGTTGACGAGCACGATCGGGTACTGATCCTCGACCATCTCCAGTTGGGCGGCCTCGGAGTAGGAACCGGTGGTCACATAGACGCCGATCCAGCCGCGTCGTAGCCGGGCCACGACACGAGCGATCTGCTCGGCCGAGATCAGAGAGTCGGGCTTGACGCATTTCGCCTGGCCGAGCACCACGAGACTCGTATGAGCCAGGACACCGCCACCCAGGTCGAGACGTGCGACGAAGTCGGCTCCTCCGTCCCCGGACCTGTTCGTCAACCATCCTTCGCGGTAACCGCTGCCGGATCTCCGTAGGATGCGAGCGGTGACGGCGGAGGCCAAGGCCTCGAACTCGTGCTTCTTGCCGTCGAAGTACGAATAGATCAGCTCCAGATCCTTCGCGTCGGCGCCGTCCTTGGCCGGTCGCTGTTCCTTGGGCTTGACGACCTTGGCGCGGGCCACCCGCCGGCGCAGCCTGGGCAGGGCGGAGTTGCCCTCTTCGACCCAGCGTCGCCAGGCCGCAGGAGCGGATGCGAGAGTCCGCCTCGCGGAGAGCAGATCATCACGTCGGGCGTCGATCCAGTCCCAGGCGACCTCGTCGCCTTCGGCCGTCAGGTCGATGAGCGCGATGTCGTAGACATAGTTGGTGAACGTCGTGCGCTCATGGCCGCTCCACTGGACCACGCGCTCGGCCCGCTCGATGACGCCCACACCGCAGAACTCCACATGCCCCTTCGGTTTCCCGTTGCGGGGCACGGCACGGAACAGCATCAGGGGAGGAGCGAGCAGCCTTTCCTGCTCTGTGGGCGCCTGGTGCAGAGCGAAGGCCTCCAGCAGCGCCGCGTTCCCCTTGGTGCTCCCCGGGGGCACGGTCGAGCCGGCCTTGTGGTCTCCGAAGTAGCGAACATGACCGTTGTCCATGTCGTACACGTCGTGCCAGGGGGTCTGTTCTGTTCCGGCCTTCCAGGGGCTGGAGCGGATGAGGATCACCGGACGACGGAGGCCGTCTGAGGCGGAGGTCTTGACCATCCCGTTGATGCCGGCCTCCAGCAGGGCCCGCTTGCGGCCGGGGGAGTGGGTCACATGATGGAAGTTCGGATGACCGTCCAGGTGGGAGGGGGCCGGGTCCTTACCGGTCGCGTAACGGTACACCTCGCCGACGCGCAACCGACCGCCCATCCGTTTCTCCTCGTCTCTCGATCGATGTGACCCGCTGACGAAGATAGGCCGTGGGACCGACACCCATCTTCAGAGGCAAGGACGATCTTTCATGCATAAAACGAGTTATGCATGGAAAAGGGTGCGTCGAGCAAGAGCCCACAGGCCTGGTGGAGCCGCCGTCCCGGATCGCCCAGGGGTGATCCGAGGCCGTGATCCGACCCTCCCCAGTCCGACGGCGCGTCTCCACCAGGCCGCCCCTTGGCCCGGGGCGGGTCTCGCCCATCCCGTCGTGGCGGGCTCTTCGCGCGGCGACCGGCGAGCGGTCGTCGTCCTCCGACGCTTCGGCGACTCGATGACAGCGGGTGCCGGGCAGGCGGGCCCACGGGTCGATGGAGGGACCTCTCTTGGTCTGACTCTGGTTAACGGGCATTATCGAGAGCCAGATCAGGTGATCCGGTACCGGATCAAACAGTCCTCTGCATGCACTGGTTTCCGCTCTAGGAGACGCGGCTTCAAGAAGTATGATTCGTAGTCGAGACAGATATGAATCGTTTGCAGCATTACCTGTACCGATCCGTCGACAGGCCGCCTGACCGGCCACCCCAGGAAGGACGAACCGTGCACGAGGCCGAACCCCCGCCCCTGTACCGCCTCCCGCAGCTCGCCCGCCGCATCGGCATCAGCGCCGACTACGCCCGCACGCTCAAACGGCGCAGCGGCAAACTCCCGCCCCGCGACCTCCTGGACGCCGACGGCGAACCGCTGTGGCGCCAGGAGACCATCGACCGCTGGGCCTGCAGCCCCGACGCCCCTACCGGAGCCGCCCCCGGAGAAGACGCCCTATGGCTGTTCGACACCCCCGAAAGCACGGAGCCGGCGCCGATCAGCCACTGGGGCCTGACCCGCACGGACAGGGGCAGGATGTTCGCCGTCCGCTACGACACCCCCCACGGGCCGCTGGTCTACGGCTGCACCCCCGACGACGCAGCCCCCGAGCTGGCCAAGGCGCGCCCCGACCACAAGGCCCGGCTCCTGGCCCACCTGATCAGCCCCGCCTCCCGGCCCGACGCACTCATCGCCCTGGCCGAGGCCCCGCCCGACCATGAGGGCGAGCCGGCCCTCCACCTCTTCAGCCTCGAAACCGACGGCCCCACCGGCGACGACAGGGCGCGAACCGGGCGCTCCCCCGCTCCCCTGCCGCGCCTGCGGGCCACCGCCGTCACCCCCGCAGACATCGCCCGGGCCACCAACCGCCCCCTGCCCGTCTGGGCCCACGGAACCTGCCTGCCCGACCTCATCGCCGCAGCCCGAGGACGCGAGGGAGAACCCCTCCCCGTTCCCGAGGCCGCACCGGAATGGAAGGCCGCCCTGCACCGCATCACCGCCGCCGTGGACGACGGCATGGCCGCCCGCCACCCCACCGCCTTCGCCCTGCTCGCCGCCGACGTCCGCCGCGAACTGCGCACTGCGCACAACCGCCTGCGGACCCGCCCCTCCACCGGCGAGGGCTGGTACCTCGCAGTCCGCCCCGTCCCCCCGGCCATCCCGCTGGGAGTGGAAGCGCACCTGCCCGCCGAAACACCGGCGACCGACCCTGAGAAAGCCCGCGCCGAACTGGCCGAACTCGCCGAACGCGAATCCGGGATGAAACCGGGCGACCCTCTCGGCGATGCCTGCGAGCACGCCATCGTTCTCCTGGCAGGAGCCCTCGCCGAGTCCCCCGCTCGCCCGGAACCCGTCGAAGACCTCCATGTCCCGGGCGAGGCCGCCGACATGTGGCTGGACTCCTTGGAACGCCTCGACACCGACCGGGTCCTGGCCACCCGGCGCGGCCGCCGGCTCGTCGAAGGCCTCACCACCCGCCCCTCCTGGGTCGGCTCCGACGGCGACGGACTGCTCACCGCCTTCTTCCACACCGCCGGCAGCGGCTTCTACCGCACGGAATGGCCCCGGTCCCTGGACGCCGCCCGGTCCTGGGGGCCCGGCACCGTGATCGTGTCCGACGACCGAGACAGCGGCCTGGTCTTCGCCTTCACTGAAGGCCGCCTGGTCCGTGTTCCGAAGGCCACAGGAGAGGCCGTGTTCCGATACGGCCGCCGCAGCGGATCTTCTGAGGAGCTGTACACCGCGCTGGTGCGGGCCGCCACCGGGAAACAGCCCCCCGGCCCGCTGGAGGAGAGCCGCCTGTGGCAGGCGATCATCAGCACTGACGGCCCCTTCCGGTCGCCTTGGACCGATGTCCGGGAATGGGCGGCCGAAGACCTCCAGCAGGCAGAGAAGACAGAGGCGGCGGAGGCCGAGCCGGGGTGAGGCTCCGGAGGGCCTGAGGCCTCGCCTACCAGGCGCCGCTCAGGAGCGCCGGTGACCAGGTACTCGGGCTACACGGTCACCGTTTCAAGTACGGGCTCTTCCTGCTCTCCATACGGGACCGGACGGTTGTGGGCGCCTCGGGCCCGAACGCCCCTCGTCGGCCCCAAAGGAATGGGCGGTTTTCTTGCCAGGGAAGGGCATGGTGTCCCGCTCCTCGCACCGGTCCCTGGAGTCAGCCTGCATCGTTGTCGGAGGCTGGGTCAGCCGTTAGAGCTGATGCGGATCACCCGGATCTCCCCGCCGTACAGCGAGACGACCGCGGCTTGGCCTCCGGCGTGCACCACTCCGTGATAGGCCACCGGGCCTATGCCGCCCGGCATGTAGGGGTCCAGCAGCAGCTCCGGGAGCTCGGCCTCAGCCAGGCGGATCAGTGCCTCGGCCAGGGTGTCAGCGTCGGCCCGGGGGAGCGCTCGGATCTGCTCCCGGGCCAGTGGCTGCAGGGTGATCGGCCGCACCGGCGTCCTCTCCGTTGCCGGGGCGGTCGAACAGGTCCGCCCACTGTCGGCGGAAGTCCTCCGGGTCCTCGGCGGTGATGGTCACCGATCCTTCTGGGGCCGGCGCGCCGGTCATGATCCTGGCCAGCGAGGCATAGACCTCGGTGTCCAGCGCGGCCTTCTCGGCGTCGCTCAGGTGCTCCAGTGCGCTCATGGTCGGGCGCCCTCCTCACGGTGCTCTCTCTAGAGTAGGCGCCGTCTCCTGCTGGTGCGAGTTTGCAGAACGGTAGAGGCCGATCGTGAGGTGGCCCAGCGGAGCACCGGGTTCCGGGCTGGAGGAGACACCACCAGGCAACTCCGCTTCCTCTTGCTACGGTGTCAGATCGTTTTGAGCTCTGCCAGGGCCTGCGGGTGCGGTCGCGGACCGTGACCGGTGGTGCCCCGCCTGCGCGCCTGGGCCCGGTTCTTATCGATCCCGGCCTCTCTCGACTCCACCCACAGCATCTGAGCCGTCAAGCCCGCCGTCTCCTGCGGCGGGTCTTCTCGTTCGAGTCCCGCCGTTTCCCCGCCGTGCTCCTCTGCGAGTGTCCGCTGAGATCGTCTCACTCGGCTCCCTTGTTCGGAAACCTCGAGGCACCTCAGGCGGCCCTTCTGCGCGGGGGAACGGTTCACTCCCGGTGGGCGCCTTCCGGCCAGACGACGTCGACCGGGACGCCCCGGCCGCGTGCGGCCTCGACCGCGTCGCCGGTACCGCCCTTGCCGCCGGACGGCTGGCCGTCCCAGACGGCGACGAGACGGTCGATCCCGCCCAGGATCGCCTCATTCGCGTCCTCGTAGGCGTCCCGGCCAGCGGTCTTGTGCGGCATGTAGCGGACCAGCGCCGAGCGCATCAACAGGCCGTCGAACTGGTCGAGGTTGTGCGGCTTGACCTTCGCCTCGCGGTAGTCGACCGAGGGGAGCACGACTTCGAGCGTCCCGCCGGCCTCCAGCACGACCTCGGCGAAGATCTGGTCTGCCCCGCGGGCGAGGCAGGACAGCCCGACCAGATCGCCGTCCTTGTAGGGCGCGAGCACCTCGGCCAGGGCCTGGCGCACGAGGGGGACGCTGTCGGCCGTCAGGTTGGAGTGACCGGTGATCCCGATCCGCGTCATACCGTCTCCTTCGAGGTCGAGTGCTCGGCCAGCAGGGTATTCGACAGCTCTCCGCGGACCTCGGCCACGGCGGGCTCACGGTGGAAGGCGGCGGCCTCGCGGTACCAGTCGTGCAGCCTGCGGCGCACCCGGCCCGAGCCGAGGTCGCGTTCGATCCCGGTGGCCTGGGTGACGACCCGCGCGGCCTCCTCGGGCTCGTTCAGAACGAGGTAGGTCCGCCCCAGGCCGATCAGGTCGAACGCCCGGTTGCGCTTCTTCGCCGGGTTGCGTAGCCGGAGGGCCTGGGTGATGTAGGCCGCCGACGATCGCGCGTACTCCAGCCGCGCCGCCTTGTCGTCCTGGCCGAGGGCGAGGTCGCGGTACCGGGCGCCGACGACCCCGGACAGCTCGGCAGCTCCTCGCTGGTCCCTTCCTCCAGGAGTTCCTCGGCCTGGGCGACGGAGCGGGTGTAGGCCGCGGTGCGCCCCATGCCGGCGTAGGACCACCCCTCGCGGGTGCGCAGCATCGCCAGCACCGTCGGCGGCGCGTTGTGCGCCTGGGCGCTGTCCAGGGCGATCCGGGAGATGTCGAGGGCGTCGCGGGGGTTCTTCGTGTCCAGCATCTGGCGGGCCATGTCGGCCAGGACCCCGACGCCGTACAGCTTGTGCTCCGGCCCGGCCTGGTGGATCGCCCGCAGCGAGAGCGTGTAGTACTTCTGCGCGGTCGGGTGGTCGCCGGCGTCGTAGGACATGGACGCGGCGATCTTCGACAGCTCGGCCATGACGACGAAGAGCCGCGCCTGGACCGGTGCCGACTGCGTGGTCTCGGCGAGTTCGGAGACCTCGGAGAGCTGTCCGACGACGGCCTTGCGGCGGATGCCCAGGCGCCAGCGGTCGTCCCAGTGCCGGAGGGCTACGGTCGCGGCTTCGATGCGCTGAAGCTCGGCTTCCCCGAGCGGCCCTTTGCCGCGGCCGAGGATGCCCCGGGGCGGCAGCAGCCAGTGTTCGAGCGTCTCGGTGAGCGCCGCACCGACGACGAGCGCGCCGGCGGCAAGGGCCTCTCTGCGTTTCATCAGGTCCTTCAGCGTGATCTCGGCGATGTCCTCAACGGTTCTCGCCGCCGACCATAGATCACCTGTTGCCGCAGCTGGCGCACCGGATCGGGAGTTGCCACCGACATATACGGACCGGGCATCGGCGAGCCCGAGCATGCGACGGGCCTCGTTCGGCATACCGAGGCCGTCGGCCACGCGCTGCCAGCTCCAGAGCGCCGTCATCTGCTGCTTGCCGGACATGATCCGGCTGACGTGCGGCTGCGCAAGCTCGACGGCCGTACCGATCGCCTGCTGGCTCGCTCCGCAGTACTGCCGGACGAGGCGGAACAGGGCGCCGGCGTCGTGGTCCTCCAGGGCGTGCAGGACCTCGGCTCGGGACCAGAAGGACAGGGGGATTGAGAGGCGTCCTGAAAGGTGGGGGTCGCTCATTCATACCGCCGTCGTATATCGCCGCGGGATTCCTCGTCTGCTGCTACTCGACGTTACATCGCCTTGTGTCACTGCACACGAAAACGGTCGCCCCGCAAAGCGGCGACAAACCGACCAATCCGGCCGCGCTCGCGTGCTGATGTTCGCCCGCAAGCCGCCGGAGGAGTACACACATGGCCCGATTGCAGCGAATCCGTGCAGCTCACTGGTGGAAACCCCGTCGCCGACGCACCGCGAGCGCGAAGGCCGTCGAGCTTCTGCCGATGACCGTTTCCGGCCCGGCGGCCGAGTTCACCGCGATCGTGCCGCCCGCCCGACCGTATGTGCTGCACGTCGAGCACAAGCGCCGACGCTGGCACGCACGGCGCGATCGGCAGCGTCTCGCCCTCGCCGTCCTGATGGACATCGGTGAGCCCGCACTGGTCGGGGCCGGAGGCGTCCGGTGATGACGCGAGCGGACAAATCGCACGACCCCATCGGTGACTTGATCACCGGCAAATGGGTCCTCTCGCTCACCGGCGAGGGGCGGTTCATCGCCTACAGGCCCTTCGGGTGGACCGGCCCCGATCCACACGAGCAGGTGACCGCGGAAACACGTGAGGCCCTGCTGTCCAAGCTCCGCTACCTCGACCGACATGCAGTGAACGACCCCTGAAGACTCCGCTGCGGTGAAGCTCCGCCTCGGGTCTCCCGAAGGCCGCGCTGAACCGCTCTCCGCAGGCGCCTGCCGGTGAATGAAAAGGGGAAGCCGCAGGCGCCCACGACGGGGCGCCGGACCCCGAAGACATCGGTGCCCGGTGCCCCATCCCCAACCCCCCGCGCCCGGTTCCCGAGGCCGCCGCTGGGCGCGCGGGGCCACTCGCCGACTCCCTCCGGAGGAGCAGATGACCCCCCAGCATGACAGCGGACAGTTCCTCGACCTCGCCTACTACTGCGACACCGCCGGCGTGCCGCTCCCCTTCCCGCTCCCCACGACCGTCTTCGACGTCAAGGCCGCGCTGACCGACTGGCTCACCACCGCCCGCCGATCGCTGGCCGGCACCATCCACCCCCGCGCCGAGGTCGACGGCACCGTGATCGTCGAGCCCGGCGCGACCGTCGACGCCGGAGCCGTCATCACCGGCCCCGCGCTGATCTGCCGGGGCGCCTACATCGGCCGCGGCCTGGTCCGCGACCACACGGTAATCGGCCCCGGGAGCAAGATCGGCTACGCCTGCGAGATCACCCGGAGCCTCGTCCTGGCCGATACACGCGCCATGCACTTCGTGTTCATCGGGGACTCGATCATCGGCAGCCAGGTCAACGTCGGCTCCTCCTCGGTGCTGGCGAACCTGCGCGTCGACCGGCCGGTCGTGGAACCGGCCGTCGACGAACTGGCCGTCACCGTCGGAGACACCCGGATCGGTACCGGCCAGACGAAGTTCGGTGCGGTCTTGGGGGACCGCGTGCAGCTGCCCGCGCTGACCTCGGTCGCGCCGGGGACGCTGATCGGTCCGGACGTGACCATCTACCCGACCGACCAGCTCGGCGGCCTGTGCCCCTCCCAGGCTCGGGTGAAGTCATGACCCATCTCCGCATCGAAGGCGGCCGTCCTCTGGCCGGAGCCATCCGAGTGCAGGGGTCGAAGAACGTCTTCCTGCACCTGTTCGCCGCCGCCCTGCTGGCCCGCGGCAAAACCGAGCTGCACAACGTCCCCGCCATCACCGACACCAGTGTGTGAGGCCATCGCCCGCACCGCCCGCGCCGATGTCCACCGGCACGGCGACACCCTGGTCGTCGACGCCTACCCGCTGGCCCGTGGAACCGTCCCCGCCCGACTGGGCAGGGCGATCCGTCCGACTGCGTGCCTGGCCGCCGCGCTGCTGGCGCGCACCGGCCACGCCCGCTTCCCCGCCCCCGGCGGGGACGCCTTCACCGACCGGGGTATCGGCAAGCACCTGGACGCCATGCGGGCCGCCGGCGCCGAAGTCCACCGGAAGGGCGGCACCATCCGTGCCGCCCTCGGCGGGCGGCCGCGCGCCTTCGCCTTCGACGCCTCCACCTCCTACGGCCCCAGCCTGGGCGCCACGGTCACCGCCCTGCTGCTGGCAGCCACCGCGAACGGGGCCAGCACCATCACCGGCGCCAGCGGCGAGCCCGAAGTGGTGCACACCGCGGAGATGCTGCGCGAGCAGGGGGCGCAGATCATTCGACGACGGCCCGGAGTGCTCGCCGTGTACGGGGTGGAGGAGCTGGTCGGCGGCTCCTACCGGGTGCCGCCGGACCGGATGGCCGCAGGCACGCTGGCCATCGCCGCGGCCATCACCGGCGGGAGCCTCCACCTGCGCAACGCCGGCACGGACCTGCTGCCCGAAGGGTTCCGCCGCGCCACCGAACAGGCCGGGGTGGTCCTGACTGGCACTCGGACCGGGATGACGGTCCAGCGCGGCATGTTGCGTCCGGCCCAGGTGGCCACCGGCGTCCACCCGGGCTACCCCACCGATCTGCAACCGCAGCTGTGCGCGCTGCTCACCCAGGCCCCCGGCACCTCCACCGTGACCGAGACCGTCTACGACCAGCGCGCCACCCACGTCCCCGGCCTGGCCCGCCTGGGCGCCCGTATCCGCGCCGCCGGGCCGGTCCTCACGATCTGCGGTCCTGCCCCGCTGCGCGGCGCTAGCGTTCACGGCAGCGACATCCGCGCCGCCACCGCCCTGCTGCTGGCCGCCCTGACCGCGGAGGGCACCACCGCCCTGACCGGCATCGAGCACCTGCGGCGCGGCTACGAGGACCTGCCCGCCGCTCTGCAGCACCTGGGAGCCCGCATCCGATACGAGGAGGACGCTTGACCACCTGGGCACACGAGGCCGCCGCCGACGTCGGCGCGGTACTGGAAGAGATGGTCGCCGCGGCCCGCACCCCCGGCGGAACCGTCGCGGCCGGCGACGCCTCCGGCACGGCCACCGCCTCGGCCGGAGCGATCGCCCCTGGCGGCCCGCCGACCGGGCCGCACGTCTTCTACGACATCGCCAGCCTGACCAAGGTCGCCGCGACCTGGCCGCTGGCCGGCCGGGTCGCCGCCTGTGGCCTGCTCGACCTGGAGGCCCCCATGGGCCGCTACTTCCCCGAAGCATCCGGGCCCGGGGCCGGCGTCACCACCCGGCAGATCCTCACCCACACCTCCGGGCTGATGGCCTCCACCCGCCTGGACCGCTACCGCGACACCCCCACCCCGCTGGCCGAGGCGATCCTGGCCGAACCCCTGGAGGACCCCGACACCCACCGCTACATCAACCGCGGGTTCATCCTGCTCGGCCTGCTGCTCGAACGCCTCACCGGCACACGGCTGGACCTCCAGCTCACCGACTACGCTGAGCAGATCGGCGCCCCTCGCATCACCTACGGGCCCATGCACCGCGGCCCCGGGACCGCCCCCACCGAGCCCCGCCTGCCCGGGGGACCCCCGCTGTGGGGCAGCGTGCACGACGAGAACGCCGCCCTGCTGGGCGGGGCCGCCGGGCACGCCGGGGTGTTCGCCAACGCCGAAGGCCTAGCCGCCTACGCCCGCACCCTGCTGGCCGACCACGCCCGCCAAGGCGCGTTCGGCGACTACGTGCGCACCTCCTGGGAACCCCAGGTCCGCATCGACGGCACTACGAGCCGGGGCCTGGCCTGGCTGGTCGACGACACCGGCCTGGTCCACCACCACGGCTTCACCGGAACCAGCCTCTACCTCGACCCCCCGCACGGCCGCTACCTCGTGCTGCTCACCAACGCCGTCCACCACGGGCGCCGGCGCCCCGGGCTGACCGAGCTGCGCGCCAGGGCCTCCAAGGCATTCACCTGACCGCAGGAACACCGAAGCCGCCCCGCTCCACGCGCTGTCGCGGAGAGCAGGGCGGGACTCACCCCCGCGTACGCGGGGAGCACCTTCGCGAACTGCAGCGACGCGAGACGTCATCAAAAGTTGATGCCCGCCGGCCCGAGGAGAAACCGGCCCCCTCCAACGAAGAGCAACCCGCAAACCCCGCACCCGGGCACCGCCCCCTCCCCCGACAGAATCTCAACCACCACCGCCCCCGCACAAGACTCCACCCAGACCACCCGCCGCCGCACCGGGCGAGCATAGATTCGAGCACATCGTCGCCACTGCCGCGGATGTGCAGCATGAACCGCCGAGGTTGAGTCCGATGGACCAGGCGGGGCCTCCCAGGCCCCCACGCCTCGTCGCTGAGGTCGGCTCCAGGCCAGGCCCCGCGCACCCCGGCCAGCGCCTCGCCCAGACCGGCGTCGAAGCGCGCCTGGTCATCTTCGGCAACGGCTGCGTCCCCGCCCACGTCCCCGACGGCGCCTCCAACGTCGTACTGCCCGAGAACGAGGGCATCCCCCCAGGGGCGCAACGCCGACTGGCCGAGCACGGCACCGTCCTGGCCGACGCCCCCGGCCTCTACACCCTCAGCCTCGACGACCCCGCGGTCGAGCAGACCGCCCTGCACATCTACGACGCCCAGAACCGCCCCGAACGCACCTTCCCCTCCCACCTCGGCAAGACCGTCCCGGGGAAGAAACCCCAAGAGCAGGGCGAAAGCCTCCCCCTCCACCGCATTGAGGATTCGAAGAAGATCGACAGCAACCGGCGGGCCTCTGGCCGCGTGCGCGATGACGTATGGGGCAACAAGGGAGATGGAAAGCTGGTCAACTGCGACGAATACCCCTTCGCCTCCACCTACGAGGGCGCATCCACCGGGGACAGGAGAAGCTTCTCCGCACGCCCCATCGGCGCCGACGACAACCAGGAAGCCGGAAGAAGACTCCAGCGCACCTACTATGAACAGAGAATCCTCAACGGCGACCCCTTCTACGTCCAGATCACCGGAACACCATGAGCGAGCCTCCGGCCACCTCCCCTCTCACCCGGCGCAGCCTGTTGGTCGGCCCTGACTACCGGATGGTCTCCGTCCACGGCGGGAGCGGCCACATCCACGGCGACCACGAGGTGATCACCCGCTCCACAACCGACGGGGTCGCGGCCGATGCGCACTGGATCGTGTTCCAATGCGGCAACACGACGGTCAAGGTGGGCTTCGACATCACCGTCTGGCAAACCGGTCCTCCCCCTGCCGATGGCGAGAATTTCGACCAGGAGCACTTGTTCACCGTCAGGTTTCCCGAGGGGGAACTGGTCGTCGACCAGGGCACCCGCGGTGTCGCGGCCATGATCTCCCTTCCGCACAAGGGGACTTGGCTGGTCCGGGTGCGCAGCCGCAACCACCGGGCGGTGATGCGCGAGGCCGCCCGGATCGAGCAGCAGGCCTGCGACGAGGACTGGGACCTCGACCGTGAAGGAGAGGTCCTCGCCCGCCTGGACGGCAAGGAGCGCTACGCCTTGGACCTGTGGCCCGCCCTCTGAGCGCTTCCAGCAAGCAGAAACAAACCCCGAAACTTCCCGTGAAAAGCACAGGGCACCGCCGCAGAACCAGGGACGCGACTCCATTTCCCCAGAAAACCATATACACCCCCCACGGACATGTTCCCGCCCACTTCAATACCGCGGACATCTCAAAAACCCTTGAGCCTTTTTCATCCTGAAGGCGCAGGTCACAGCCCCGTACCGGTCTCCCCGAACCCCTCCCGAACAGCAAGAAGCCCCTGGTAGACGGGTTTTCGACCAAGAATCCCCACCCACCAAGGGCTCCGCATGCTGTTCTACCGTGCCGCGCTGCCGTTGTCACGCCGCACCCTCAACCTGACCGCCCGCACCATCCGCGCTCACCGCACCCGAACCGGATCCCGGTGGCGCCGCCTCGACCCGGCCGCCCAAGCCCTGCTCGTGCTGGTCCACCTGTACAAGGGTGAGCCCTTCGCACAGGTCGCCGCCGGATTCGAGGTCGGTACCGCAACCGCTTGGCGCTACGTTCGCGAGACCACCTCCCTGCCGGCCGAACAGGCACCCGCCCTTGAACAAGGGCTGCGTCGTGCCCGCCGCAAGGGCCGGGCGTACGTGATCGTGGACGGCACGCTCATCGCCTGCGACCGCCTGGCGGCCGACCGACCGTTCTACTCCGGCAAGCACAAACAACACGGCATGAACATCCAGGTGGTGTCCGCACCCGACGGCGAACCGCTGTGGACCTCTTGGTCACTGCCCGGCGCGGTGCACGACACCAAGGCCGCCCGGGTGTGGAAGATCGCCGAGCGCATCGAGGCCGCCGGCCTCGCCGGGCTGGGCGACAAGGGCTACGTCGGCTTGTCGGAGGTGGTGTTCTGCCCGTTCAAGGGACGCGGCAAGCCGCAGTGGAAGAAGGACGCCGACTCCGACCACGCCAGGCTCCGCAGCCCAGGCGAACGCGCGATCGCCCAGCTCAAGAACTGGGACATCCTGGGCCGCCTACGCTGCTGCCCGCAGCGGGCCGGGGAGATCACCCGCGCTGTTCTGGTCCTTCAGCTCCGAGAAGCAGGATGAAAAAGGCTCACGGCCGGCCGCGAGCACGGCCGGGGCGAAGCCGGCCAAGACCAGGGGCGCACCGGGGTCGGGGAGCAGGACCGGACATACCGGATCTCCCTCCATGGCGGTGCCGGCCGCCGCACCCGCCGATGTGAGCAGCACCGGGCAGTCGCGCGGCACGGACCGCGGCTGCCGCGGCGGCGCTCAGCGCCGCCCCTGCAGCGGCCCCCGGAGAAGCAGAACCAGGTCAGGATGGACTACCGGCACCTTTGCGGCTCCTTCTCTGCGGTGGGGAGGCCGAGAGCCCGCTGCTCGGGCACCGCCGGCAGGGCCCGGATCCTCTGGACCGCCCTGCGGCCCCGCTCACAGCACCGGCCGGGAACCGGGCCTCCCCGTGCGGCCCCTTCCCCGGAGCGCCGCAGGGTCGGAGGGGGCTCTCACTGGGCCCGGCGGCCGACCAGGTAGACGGCCGCTCCGGCCAGCACCAGTGCGCCCCACGCGGCCCACAGCTCCCGCAGCGGACCCTCGGCGCCGAGGGCGGTGGCGCCGACCAGTGCCGCCAGAGTCGCCGCGAGCGCGAAGGCCAGCACGACCAGTGCGCCTTTGTAAACCCTAATCGCCTTCATCTTCGATTCCTTCCCTCTCCCCTATTTCGGATCGCTCTTCCCGATCAGAGACTCCGCGACCTTGAAAGGAGGTTCTGTCGACTCCTTTTTGGAAGCGCGCTCACCCTCGGATGGATGGTGGTGTTTTTAAAAAACAAATCATTGCCTTTACGAGGTAGATCCTGATTTGGGGGATGCCGTCCTCCGCTCCTTCCTGCCCTGCGCGCCGCTGCCCTCCCCTGCCCCCGTCCGGGCCGCCTCAAAAAACCGACCGACCCGAACCGCTCCCCCGCCGCCCCGGCGCGGTCGCGCCGGGGCGGCGGGGGAGCTCGGCGTCCCCTCCGCGCTCCTCACCACCGGCCGCCTGCGCTCAGCGCACGGCCCCTGCGCCGGGGCGCCCGAACCAGGCACGGGCCTCGGAGGTCGCGAGCAGCACCAGGGCGGCGACGTCCAGGGCGAGCCCCAGGACCAGGCCTAGAGTGATACCGGACAAGGCGGCGTTGGACACCGCGCCGGCCAGGCCGAGGACGGCCACGATCCGGGCGAAGGACAGGGTCCCAGGCCCGCCGCTGCCGAGCCTGGCGGCGGCGATGCCATACATCAGCACGAAGGCCACCGCGATGGCCAGGCTGAACAGTATGTCTCCGGTGCCCGTCCCGGTCTCCTCGGCGAACTCCTCGAAGGAGGAGTCAAGAGCCGCCATGCCGATGAACAGGACGAGCAGCACGATCCCGATCAGCACCGCATTGATGATGAAGATGGCCCGGACGGCCTTGACCGCAACGGGCATGGGCACGGGGAAGTAGGAGGCCTGCATATGAGGGGGATACAAGGAACTGCTTTCCAATATCGGAATGATCCGCCCAAAAAAGGCTAACCTAGACGGTGGCCGAGACCTCACCGAAAGCTATGGCCGGAAGAGGACACCGCCCCAGAACCAGGACAGCGCCGCCCCCGCTGCCGCACCGCGCCCCGCCCGGCCCGCAAACGAGCCCTCCCCTGCTCCCCCGGCTACGGTGGGCACCATGCCCGCGCTCCCCGACCCGCCCAGCACCCGACCCACCGCACACCCCGCCACCAGCGGCGACACCGACGGCCTGGTGCTCTCCCAACGCGCCGCCAAAGCCCTCGCCGACGGCGTCCCCGACTCCACCCGCCGCGCCTACACCGGCGACTGGCAGCGCTTCACCACCTGGTGCGCCCACCACGGCCACGAATGGGCAACCGGCCCCCGCGCCCTGGCCGCACTCCTCGTCGAATACACCACCCACCTCGCCTACGACCGCCGCCTCAAACCCGCCACCATCAACCGCGCCCTGGCCGGAATCGCCAAGTACTACCGAACCGCCCAGGCCACCGCCCCCGACCTCTCCCCCGCCCGCCAGGTCATCAAGGGCTACACCCAAGCCCTCGCCGCCTCCCCCGACTCCGCTGACCGCCGGCTCTCCCGCCCCCGCCGAGCCGCGGCCGCCACCCCCGACAAACTCCGCCGCATGACCGCCGCCCTGGACCCCGCCACCCCCGCAGGCAAACGCGACACCGCCGTCCTGCTGCTGGCCTTCGCCACCGCCGCCCGCCGCTCCGAACTGGCCGCCCTCAACACCGACGACATCACCGAAGACGAAGCCGGACGCGGACTGGAAGTGGCCATGAACCGCCGCAAGACCGGCACCCGCCACCACGTCGCCGTGCTCTACGGCTCCCACCCCCGCACCTGCCCCGTGCGGGCCTGGCGGGCCTGGTACGAGGTCCTCACCGAACACGGCCTCGCCGGCGGTCCCGCCTTCGTGCGCATCGACCGCCACGGCCGACTGGCCCCCCGGGTCCGGCGCAACGGCCGCCTCATCGGAGACCCCCAGGGCCGCCTGACGGGCGAGGCCGTCGCAGAGATCGTCGCCCGCGCGGCCAAGAACGCCGGCCTCAACCCGCCACCGGGCCCCGGCATCCCCGCGCCCCAGTGGAGCGGCCACTCCCTGCGCCGCGGCTATGCCACAGCGGCCCGCACCGCCGGCCAGGACCGCCTCACCACCGGCCGCCACGGCGGCTGGGCCGACGGGTCATCGGCCTTGAATGCTTACTTCGATGACGGTGACCGGTGGGACGATAACCCGCTCACCGGAATCGGGCTATGAAAGCAGCAGGTGAGGCACACGGCAGAGGCATTGAGCACTCAGCGCCCTGTCCCCGTCCAGGCAACCGCCCCCTCTCACAGGGGCCGCCACCGGCAGAAAAGCCCGTAAAAACGCCGGCGCTCAGGCCCCCGTCTGGTCATGGTGGTAGAAAACAGCGATGGGTGTCCAGGGGCTGCGCGGTGTTCGGAGAAGGGGGGCGCCGGGGGTGAGATCTGGCTTTCATCGGCTGGCCCAAGGCCGCAGGGGCCTGAGGACGGGAGAGGGGTGCCGCCTCATCTTGGCAGGCGGGAACCGTCGCGGCGTGGGCGGCGGCTTGGCTGCGGGCGTTTCCGGCGGGCGCGCCGCGTGTTCGCTGTTGGCCTTTTCGGTTCCTTGCTGTGTCCCGGGGGCGGTTGCGGCGGGGCCCGGGAGGCGGTGGGCCTGGTTCTCTGCGGCTGCGAGCGGGCTCAGTGCGCGGTCGAGGGCGAACCGCGCGGCTTCTTATGAGGACAATCGAGGACAGGTTGACCCGCCGAAATCATCAAGTTTTGATAACGGCCTGCATTGCTGCAGTTCGCGAAGGGTGCTCCCCGCGTCCGCGGGGGTGAGTCCCGATCCCATCACCCGTCCTCTACTGGCCACCGGTGCTCCCCGCGTCCGCGGGGGTGAGTCCGACGTCGAGCCGTCGAGGCGGACCTCGACCTGGTGCTCCCCGCGTCCGCGGGGGTGAGTCCTAGCAAAGAGGTACAGCACATGCGCATGATCAGTGCTCCCCGCGTCCGCGGGGGTGAGTCGCACAGCGACAAGAAGGCGGCGGAGCGCTTCCTGTGCTCCCCGCGTCCGCGGGGGTGAGTCCTCGCTGACCTCGTTGTAGCGGGACTCGGTACGGTGCTCCCCGCGTCCGCGGGGGTGAGTCCGTTCGGCCGAGCTAGGCATGGACTCCCCCTCCGTGCTCCCCGCGTCCGCGGGGGTGAGTCCGAGCGTAAGCAGGCTGAGACCGCTGTTGCGACGGTGCTCCCCGCGTCCGCGGGGGTGAGTCCTCCATCGTCGCCGCGGCGACCGCGGCCTGGGAGTGCTCCCCGCGTCCGCGGGGGTGAGTCTACGAGCCCGCGCACGCGCAGGTCCAGGCCACGGTGCTCCCCGCGTCCGCGGGGGTGAGTCTCAGCAGGCCAGCGCGGAGCCGGCACGACTGGGGTGCTCCCCGCGTCCGCGGGGGTGAGTCCGGAGAGGGCCGTCCTCTCCAGCTGACGCTCTCGTGCTCCCCGCGTCCGCGGGGGTGAGTCCGACGCCATCGCCCTGGCCGCGGCGCTCATCTCGTGCTCCCCGCGTCCGCGGGGGTGAGTCCCCATCGCCGCGGACCCGGCCGACCACGACCACGTGCTCCCCGCGTCCGCGGGGGTGAGTCTCCTCCACCCCGTGCACCGGCCACATCGCCGAGGTGCCCCCCGCGTCCGCGGGGGTGAGTCCGCTCGGGGCTGTTTCGCGCTGTGTCTGGACGAGTGCTCCCCGCGTCCGCGGGGGTGAGTCCCTCACACCCTCGCGCGGGCGCGGTGCGCACGCGTGCTCCCCGCGTCCGCGGGGGTGAGTCCCCAAGCCATTCGGTCCCCCTGGTAGATGGAAAGTGCTCCCCGCGTCCGCGGGGGTGAGTCGGTACTCGGTGAGGTCGCCCTGGGCGCCCAGGTGGTGCTCCCCGCGTCCGCGGGGGTGAGTCGGCGCCGTCGATCCCGTGCTCGGCGGCGACGCGGTGCTCCCCGCGTCCGCGGGGGTGAGTCCACCGCCGGAGACGCCATGTCCGAGCGCTCCAGGTGCTCCCCGCGTCCGCGGGGGTGAGTCCGCGCTGTTCGACCCGATGCTCGACGGCGGTACGGTGCTCCCCGCGTCCGCGGGGGTGAGTCTTCCCCTCGAACGGGGTCACATCCCTCGGAGAAGTGCTCCCCGCGTCCGCGGGGGTGAGTCACAGTGCACGCGGGAAGAGTGTTGCAGAGGTGACGTGCTCCCCGCGTCCGCGGGGGTGAGTCCAACGGCCACAGGCCCCACCCGGTGAGGGCAGGGTGCTCCCCGCGTCCGCGGGGGTGAGTCGAGGCGCGCTACGGCGGTCGAGTTCTACGAGCCGTGCTCCCCGCGTCCGCGGGGGTGAGTCCGCGCTGTTCGACCCGATGCTCGACGGCGGTACGGTGCTCCCCGCGTCCGCGGGGGTGAGTCTTCCCCTCGAACGGGGTCACATCCCTCGGAGAAGTGCTCCCCGCGTCCGCGGGGGTGAGTCACAGTGCACGCGGGAAGAGTGTTGCAGAGGTGACGTGCTCCCCGCGTCCGCGGGGGTGAGTCCAACGGCCACAGGCCCCACCCGGTGAGGGCAGGGTGCTCCCCGCGTCCGCGGGGGTGAGTCGAGGCGCGCTACGGCGGTCGAGTTCTACGAGCCGTGCTCCCCGCGTCCGCGGGGGTGAGTCCCTGTACGAGACCACGGTCATGGCGGGCCTGGTGTGCTCCCCGCGTCCGCGGGGGTGAGTCTGACGCTCGGGAGGGGGCTCAGTCTGCCGGGGAGTGCTCCCCGCGTCCGCGGGGGTGAGTCCGTGTTCGCGCCCATCCGCTCCGGCGTGGGCGCGTGCTCCCCGCGTCCGCGGGGGTGAGTCCCGACCCCGGCCCGGATGGCCGCTGCGTCGCTGGTGCTCCCCGCGTCCGCGGGGGTGAGTCCCTGCGCATGCAGTGCCAAGGGACCGCAGGAGTGTGCTCCCCGCGTCCGCGGGGGTGAGTCCGGAACCGGGGGCGGAGGCCGCCGCCCCGTGCCGTGCTCCCCGCGTCCGCGGGGGTGAGTCCGAGCACGGCGTAGGGGTAAGCGGTCGCGGTCTGTGCTCCCCGCGTCCGCGGGGGTGAGTCCCGGTCGCCGATGGGCGCATCGTCGGGACTACTGTGCTCCCCGCGTCCGCGGGGGTGAGTCCCGGGCGACCTCGTGCGCACCCCCGACGGCCTGTGTGCTCCCCGCGTCCGCGGGGGTGAGTCCTCCGACCCCGACCGCAACCGCCAGGTGGTCCTGTGCTCCCCGCGTCCGCGGGGGTGAGTCTCCGCGCTGGCAAGAAGCTCCGCCTGGCCTTCAGTGCTCCCCGCGTCCGCGGGGGTGAGTCGCCGCGCCGGGCCGCACCCCGGTCGAGGTCGGCGTGCTCCCCGCGTCCGCGGGGGTGAGTCCAGGCCCTGGCCGCTGCGCGACCAGTCGATCCCGTGCTCCCCGCGTCCGCGGGGGTGAGTCCATGATCCTGGTGCCCTATGAGCCGAAGTGGCTGTGCTCCCCGCGTCCGCGGGGGTGAGTCCGCGCCGGTGGCCACCTGCGCCGTGGTGGCGGCGTGCTCCCCGCGTCCGCGGGGGTGAGTCGGTCGATTCCGCCGGTCTCCTTGTAGTGGCTGGCGTGCTCCCCGCGTCCGCGGGGGTGAGTCGGTCGATTCCGCCGGTCTCCTTGTAGTGGCTGGCGTGCTCCCCGCGTCCGCGGGGGTGAGTCGTCCGACGGCGCCGGCGAGGAGCGGCGCGACCGGTGCTCCCCGCGTCCGCGGGGGTGAGTCCCCCGGTTTCATGGGGAGCCCGCACTGGGTTCAGTGCTCCCCGCGTCCGCGGGGGTGAGTCCACCGTCAGTGCACGGGTCCGACGTGCGCGGAACGTGCTCCCCGCGTCCGCGGGGGTGAGTCCCTCAGCGCTTCCGGTCGAAGCCTGCCGGTCGTGTGCTCCCCGCGTCCGCGGGGGTGAGTCCACATGCCCGCCACGTTCAAGGTGGACCAGGCCGTGCTCCCCGCGTCCGCGGGGGTGAGTCCACCGCCGAGCACACCCGAATGGTCCGTGCCGAGTGCTCCCCGCGTCCGCGGGGGTGAGTCCGCGGCAAGGGCAGGCCCTCGCGCTACTGCTCCGTGCTCCCCGCGTCCGCGGGGGTGAGTCGTCTTCCTCGTCGGCCCGTCCGGCTCGGGTAAAGTGCTCCCCGCGTCCGCGGGGGTGAGTCCGCGCTGATGGAGCGCATCCGCCCGCTCGCGGAGTGCTCCCCGCGTCCGCGGGGGTGAGTCCCAGCGCGCGACGGTGCCGACGACGCCGCCGCGGGTGCTCCCCGCGTCCGCGGGGGTGAGTCCAGCCGCGGCCGGTGGGCGCCCGCCGCACCGCCGTGCTCCCCGCGTCCGCGGGGGTGAGTCCTTGGGCTTCCAGTGCAGGTCCCGCTCGACGACGTGCTCCCCGCGTCCGCGGGGGTGAGTCTTTGGGCCCGGCGGCGGCCGACAGCGTCTCGCAGTGCTCCCCGCGTCCGCGGGGGTGAGTCCAGGCTCGCCCACCTGGGCTATGACCTCGGGCTGGTGCTCCCCGCGTCCGCGGGGGTGAGTCCATCACCTGCGAGCCCTGCTCCGTCATCGCGGGGGTGCTCCCCGCGTCCGCGGGGGTGAGTCACTGCATGAGCGGATGCGTCGGCCAGGTACCGCGTGCTCCCCGCGTCCGCGGGGGTGAGTCCGAGCCGTGGCCGGGCGGGCATCAGCACCAGCTGTGCTCCCCGCGTCCGCGGGGGTGAGTCGGCGCCCCTCCTGGGAGGGGCGCCTTCGCGCGGGTGCTCCCCGCGTCCGCGGGGGTGAGTCCGCGAGCTCCGCAAGCTCCGGCTGCAGCAGGCCGTGCTCCCCGCGTCCGCGGGGGTGAGTCCGCGAGCTCCGCAAGCTCCGGCTGCAGCAGGCCGTGCTCCCCGCGTCCGCGGGGGTGAGTCCGCGAGCACCGCCGGTGCGCCGAGGACGGGCAGGTGCTCCCCGCGTCCGCGGGGGTGAGTCTGACCCCGACCCCGACCCCGACACGAGGTGCTCCCCGCGTCCGCGGGGGTGAGTCCGTCACCGCGCGCAGGTGCTGGCCGGCCCACTCGTGCTCCCCGCGTCCGCGGGGGTGAGTCCTCGAAGTGGCCCGGGACCTGCCCGGGGTCCGGGTGCTCCCCGCGTCCGCGGGGGTGAGTCCGAAACGGAGAAACCATCGTGATCGCATCCCTCGTGCTCCCCGCGTCCGCGGGGGTGAGTCCGCGCTCGCGTCGGTGGTGAAGCGCACGGGGTCGTGCTCCCCGCGCCCGCGGGGGTGAGTCCTCACCTGATCACAATTTCCCGACTGCCGCTTAGGGCGCCCCCACCCGGCCCGGGCCCCGGCTGACGTAGCCGCGCCACGTGTCGGGGCGGACGCCCTTCCGCCCCGCGATGTCCTGCGCGCTCAACCGCTGCTCGTCCCGCTCCATGCCCCTAGAGTGCCGTACTCGGCTACCGGAGGTGGAAGGCGGACAGGGGACAGCGGCCCACCTTCCCGCCCTACTGGGGAGGTGGGCCGCTTTTCTCATGCCGTCCGGGTCACCAGGACAACGCCACCTGCGACCACTGCTTCTCCACGACCGCTCCCCGGGCCCCGACGTCTGCTGCGGCCGGGTAGACCATGACCTGTGGGACCGCGTCGCGGGCGGCATCCCACACCGCCGCCTGCTTGCAGATCTGGCGGGCGAGTTCGGCCCCCCGGGGGCCGTGGCCGACCGCGCCGAGTTCAAGCCCGGGCTGGTTCCCCTCCGCCCGGCGCACGCTCAGGTATGCGAACGAGCCGCCCTCGGCCACCCCAGGGTTGAGCGGGGGGATCGCAGGGGACACGAGGCCGGAACCCAGGGCCGGCGGCTTGGTCACCATCCGCCCGGTGCCCGGCTCGGCGCCGGCGAGGCGCATCCATACCCCTTCCAGCGGGGTTTCGCCGGTGATGCGCACCCCCGACCACGCCTCCACCCGGTCGGCCTCCAGCACCTTGCCCAGGGCGGCGGGGTCGGCGGGCGCGTCCTGGTCGTAGTGGAAGGCCACCCCCTCGGCCAGTGTGGTGGTCTGCTCGCCGTCTTGGCCCTGCATGGGGATGAATCCGCACAACCGCACATCGCGCGCCACCAAGCGGCCCTCGATGTGGTCCAGGGCCAGGGAGCGGGTCAGCCCCCGCCACCGCAGCGGCACCACCATGCGTCCGTCCTTGGCGAGCTGGTCCCACCAGGCCGGGGGGATGTCCCACACGCCGGTGGTGGCGATGATCCGGTCGAACGGCGGCTCGCCCGCAGTGCCTTCGGCGCCGTCGCCGGTGATCACCCGCACCCGGCCGTGCCCGGTCGCCTCCAGGTGGGTCCGGGCGGCGGCGGTCACCTCGGGTTCGATGTCGATGGTGACCACGGACCCGCCGGGGCCGACGAGTTCGTCCAGCAGGGCGGCGTTGTAGCCGGTCCCCGCCCCGATCTCCAGCACCCGCATGCCGGGGCGGACGTCAGCCTGTTCCAGCATCATCGCCACCACGTCGGGTTGGGAGGCTGAGCTGATGTCGGCGCCGCCGCGGCGGTGGGTGACGACGTACTTGTTGGCGTAGGCCTCCTCTGCGGGGACGCCGGGGAGGAACCGGTGGCGGGGCACGGCCATGAAGGCGGCGCGGACGGCTTCGCTGCGGATGGCCCCCGCCTCGGTGAGGGTGTCCACGAGGTCGGCGCGCAGCGCGTCCGGGGCGGGTGTCGAGGTGTGGTCGGTCATCGCGGTCCAGTCTAGGAATCGGCGGTGTTCGGTTGCGAGTGAACGGGGGTTCGCCCGAGAAGGAGGCAGTTCGCCCATGTTGTGTCGGCTGCCCGGGTGAGGTCGAGTCCGGCCTGGCCGTCCAGCAGCCCCGGCCCCGAAGCGGCAGACGGGGAGGGGGGAGGCGGGGGAAGGCTGCGCAGGTGCGGGTGGAGGGCGTGCTCGGCGGCCCGGGTGAGGACCAGGCGCAACCCGGCCTGGCCGTGGCACAGCCCTGGTTGGGCGAGCCGGTCGGACTGGGCGGCCGCGCCGAGGAGGGCGTGTTCGGCGTCGAACTGGCGGGCCCGGTCCCCTAATGCGCGGGCGGCCAGGTGGTGGGACCAGGCGATGCCGGGGGCGCCGTAGCACCAGGAGGGCCGGCCGGGGTGTTGTTGGGGGCGGTTGCCGGCGACCCATTCGGGCCACCACACGGCAGGGGCGGTGTTGCGGTGGGCGTCGTAGAAGACGAGGATGCGCCGCATGGCCTCCCGGCCCCCGGGGACCTCGATCCTGGCCAGGGCGGCGGTGGCCAGCAGGGCGAGCGGCCCGGCGGCGCCGTGGGCCAGGCCGAGGTTGGTGTGCCCGCCCGGGAAAGCCGGATCGGGAAGGTTGGCCGGGGAATGCGGGGTCCACCACCCCGGGGCGTCCCCATGGGGGGCGGAGAGCGGGCGGGTGAGGCGGACGAGGTAGGCCAGCACGTCCTGCAGAAGGGCGCCGGTGGGGTGGGCGGCCAGGAGGTACGCCCCGAGCCCGGTCAGTCCTCCGATCAGGTCGAACTCCCGCAGTTCCGGGGGCTCTCCGCGGTCGATGCGCGCGTGGGCGGCCCCAAGGCGCTGTTCGACCAGCAGCAGCGTGGCGTGGTCCACGACCTCCAACGCGGGGGCGTAGGCGGGGTGGGCGGCGGTGTGCAACGCGTAGGCCACGGCGGGGGCGCCGTCGAACAGGCCGCTGTGTCCGGTGGCGGGGACGGGGGCGGCGACCATGGCCTTCGCCCAGGTGTGTGCGGCCTCCCAGGGTTTCCCGTGTTCGCGGGCTCGGGCGGCGTGGGCGAGCAGGATCCCAGGGGCTCCCCGCCCGAGGGAGAACGCCCACCGCGGGTCGGGGAGAGGCGGGGTCATTGGGTGTCCTCGCGGTCGCGCAGGGACAAGGCGACGGCCCGTGCGACTCGTAGGGCGGCGCGTTCGGTGGCCCGCTCCGTACCGAACCACCGGTTGTGGTGCATGTGCACCAGGCTCGCCAGCACGGTCTCGGGGTCGAGGCTGCTGGGGAGCACGGCCCGGTAGGCGGACACCTCCCGTGCTAACAGTTCGCGGTGGGGGGCCAGCTTCTCCCACCCGGAGTGCTCGGCCGGCCGCTCCACCAGCGCGGCGGCTTCGGCCACAGCCGTCCGGGCGGTCTCGGCGGCGGCTCCCTCGGGGCGGTGGGCGATCAGCCACTCCCGCGCCCCGCCCTCAGAGCCCAGGAACGCGGCGGCGATGTGGAACACCGCAGCCGCCCCCACCGCCACCGGGTCCACACCCCCCAGGTGAACGAGTTGTTCGGCCACCATCCGGGTGTCGGACACGAACACCCGCTCGGCCGCCCCCAGTACCTCCCCCGACCCGTAGCGGCCGGTCTCAGGCTGGTAGGTGTCCAGGACCAGCCGCCGGCACAACCCCTCTGAGCGGAGGTGCTCGGCCCATCGGCCCACCAGGCTGGTGCAGGCCCCGTAGTCATCAGGGCCGTCCACGGCGACGCGCACCCGCAGGTGGTCGTGTTCGCGGCTGTCCCAGTACCGGATGAACCACATGTCGCGCCCGGCGGCCAGGCGGTGCAGGTGGTGGGTGATGGCCTCGTGCTGGCGGTCGCGCGGCCCGTACACCTTCGCGCTCACCCACCGGGTGCACTTCCCGGCGGGGAACTGGTCCCGGTCCCGGGCCACCGGGGTTCCGCGCGGCGGGGCGGGTCGGGGTGGGGCGGTGGACAGCAGCGGGACGGCGACCTCGTGGGGGCGGCCGCTGCACCACCCCCAGTCGTCGGTGTCGGGTGCGGGGCGCAGGATCGCGGCGTCGTCCTCCTGGTCGAGGTGGTGGCGGAGCAGGGCCCGGTGGGCAGCGTGGGACAGGTCCAAGAGGAGGGCCTGGTCGCCGTGGTGCAGCTCCACCCGTTCGGGGAGGCGCCACCGGTGGGCCCACTCCTCCAACCCGGCGGCCCAGGAGGCTGAGGAAGCGTGGGCCCCGGGAAGATCGGCCGAGGTGAGCCGCCACCGCTCCGGGCTGATCGTGGCCCGCCCCCGCCGGATCCCGGGAAGGTAGGGAAGGTGGCCGGCGGGGCCCCAGTCCAGTTCGAGGAACGGGGTCCATCCCCCGCGCGGCAGGTTGATGAGGAACTGGGCCAAGGTTGGGGCCTGCTTCTCCAGCGCCAGGGCGTGGAACGCGGCGGGCTCCACCACCTTGTCTCCCCACAGCAGGTACATGCGCCCCCAGTCAGCGGTGACCGCCAACTCCGCCAGCGGGATCACGGTGCCCGGGGCGGTGTGCTCCCCGATGGGGATGGTGTGTTCGGCGAACCGGGGGACCCTTCCCACGTTCTCGGCGTGCGGGTAGACGGGCGGCGTCACCACCTGGGCGGGGATGGCGCCTTCGACCGACACGGGCACGCTGCCCAACACCTCGGCCAGCGGTGTACCGGGGTCGGCGAAGCGGCCGGTGAGCACCCCGGCGTGGTAGGCGGGGGTGACGGTGAGCCGGTAATCACCCCGGTCCAACGCCTCCCGGGTGGGGGCATGGATGCGGGCCTTGGCCTCCACGTGCGGCGGCACCCGCGGCGTGAACCCGCCGGTGAGCGTTTCCAACCGCTGGTCGTCCAGGACGATTTCACGGCGGCCCGCCATGATCGCCTCGTGCGCCAACCCCAGCAGGCCGGTGTCGCGGCCGGTCGCCGGCGGCGGGTCGAGCTTGGGCATGATCGACCCCGGATAGGTGGAGGGGTAGCCCAACCCGGTGTCGGGATCGACCAGGTCCAGCAGCGGCACACGGGCCCCGGCGCCGTACCGGTCCAGGAACGCGGCGTGGTGCTGCTCCCACACCGGGAACCGCGGGTAGGGGGCCAGCCGCAGCAGGGTCGAGGCGGCGTCGGCCATGTCGGCGGCGACACCACGCGGCACCTCAACCTCACAGTCCAACCCGGCGTGGAGCGCCAGCGGGGTGCGCCCCGCCCCGGACACCTCCCGCATCCGCTGTTGCAGCACATGGCGCCGCTCCGACGACGGGGAGGCATTGTGCTGCTCCACCTCCTCCACCACCGCCTCCAGATCCTCCACCAGGCCCCCATGGCCGGGGGCGTGCAGGCGGACTTGGTCCACGACGTGCCGCAGCGGGTCGGTGACCGTGCCCGGGGGCCGCAGCGACGGGACGAGGAACCCCAACCGGACGAGCTCGAACAGCATGGGCCGCACCACTTCCGGGTGCGCAGTGTAGGCGGCGGCCAGGTGTCCGACCAGCACCCCGAACCGCACCGGTTCACCGGCCCGCTCCATCGCTGTGCGCACGGGCCCGGTCAGGTCCACGGCGACGGTTTCGAGGCGGTGTGTCACCTGGAGCCGGCCCGCCCGCCCCGAGGCCAGGTTGGAGGCGACCACCGGCAGCCGGTCCAGGAGAACGGGGGTGGCGAGCAGGCGCCGGATAACATCGTCCACCCACTGCGCGTCAGGCCGGGCCTCGACCTTGTGCCGCTGCCCCCACCGGATGCTGGTCCGGTCGCCGAACACGAAGGGCGCCGCCCCGGCGAACAAGGCGAACGGCGTCGGCCGGTGAGACCTCAGCGCGTACCGCATCAGCGACAGCCCCGTCTTGCGGACCTCCTTTCGGGGCCGTTCGCCTCGCTGGATCTCCTCGACCCGGCGCACCAGTCCGGGGGCCGCCGCCTGGACGGCCCCGGCGAATCCCTCGTCAGCCCATACTTCTGCGATCCATGTCCGGGTTCCGGCTTCGTCGTCCGGGTCGGGCCACCACGGTGCGCGGGCGGGTGTCAAGGCCGCTCGGAGCAGTCCGGTTGCGGCGGGGCGGTAGAGGGGGGCCATTGCCACTCCTTCGCAAGGGGGCGCCGCCCCACCGGAGGGTGGGGCGGCGTGTCGGTCCGGGGCCGGTCAGCTGCCGCTGGCGCAGGCGCTCGGACAGGTGGAGGAGCACCCGTTGCTGGTGTCGCAGGAGCCGTAGCAGGGGGTGGGCTGCGTCTTGGTAACGGTGGCGTTCAGCACGAACGCGTCCGCCGCCTCCACGACTGCGGCCGGGGCGGGAGAGATGGGGTCGGCTTGGAGGACAGGGGTGGTCTGGAGCGTAGCCATCAGGGTCCTTTCGTCGGGTTGTCGTTGTTCTGCGGGTGCGCCCTTGGGGCGCTTCAGCAGCGTTTCGGCTGCCGGGTCTTTCAGAGCCGGTCGCTTACTGGCGGAGAGGTTCGTGTCGCTGATCGTAGGCGCGCAGGTCTGCGGGATCACGGGTGTGGCCAGTGAAGGCCGTTGTTGAAAGCCCTGCTGGCAAAGAGGGTGGGTCCCGGCCCGCCGCCGGGGAAGGGCCGGACGGGTGCTCGCGTCCAACGGCGGGCCGGGGATTTAAGGGAGGCGGGGTCGGCCGGTGGCTCCGCCCCTGAGGGGAGCCGACCGGGCCCCGTTCAGCCACGGCCGGCCTGGTCCAGGTCCCGAAGCTGTGCCTGGACCCGCTGCGCCTCCGGGGCGTGGAGGCTCTGGTACCGCTCCAGTGCGGCCTCCAGGTGGCGGCGCCGCGCTGCGCCATCACCCCGGGCCGCCTCCACTTCGGCGAGGGCTTCGGCGGCAGCGCCCTGCTGGACGGACGCGTCGGTGGCGGCGGCGAGCTCTGCGGCTTCGGCGGCCCCGTGCGCGGCTTCGTCCACCCGCCCGGCTCCGAGGAGGGCGGGCGTGCGCCCGAGGAGGGTCTGCACGATCTGATAGGAGTCGTCCAGGCGCCGGAACACCGCCAGCGCCGCATCCAGCAGCTCCAATGCCTCGCCGTGGCGGCCCATGCGGGCCAGGGTCTCGCCGTGGAAGCGCTTCTTCAGCGCGACGCCTCGGGGGCTGCTGTGCTGCTCGGCCAGGCGGGTCGCCTCCGCATGCACCGGCAGCGCCTCCTCGTACCGGCCGGCGGCCGACAGCGCCCGCGCCTGAACTTCCAGCGCGGATGTGTGGCTGCGCCGGTCGCCCTCGGTTTCGGCGATGATGCGGGCGTGGTCGGCTACCACCGCGGCCTCTTCGAAGCGGTGGCCGCACATGGCGAGCTGGGCCTGCGACAGCAGTACGCACACCTCGGCCCGCCTGGCTCCGAGGGCGCGGGTCGAGGACAGCGCCAGGTCGATGAGTCCGCGCCAGGTCTCATAGGGGCGGCGGGTGACGAGCCAGGCTTTCGCCGTGTCGAGCAGCTGCCAGGTTGCGGTGTGGCGGCCGGTGGCGTGGGCCAGACGCGCCAGAGCGGCCACCGTGTCCCCCTCGCGGTCCCACCACTCCAGGGCGGTCTTCCTGTCGGTGAAGAGATCGGGGGCGCGGTCGAAGACCTCGGCGTAGCGCAGCCGGGAGGCGTTGAGCGCGATGTCGGCGGCCGCGGTGGTCAGGAGGTGGTGGTCGATCAGCCGGTCCAACGCATCGCCGCGTTCTTCCTCTGGAACTTCTTCCTCGACGCGGGCGCCGGCGTGCTCCCGGACCACGTCGTGCATGGCCCACACCCCGGGCCCGACCGGCCTGGTGAGGCTCATCGCCGTCATCATGTGCAGCGCCTCGCGCGCCTGCTCTTCCCCGGTGCCGGCGAGCGCGGCCGCAGCGGGCAGGGTGATGTGGTGCCCGGGGTGCAGCCCGCACAGCAGGTGCAGGCGCCGGGCATCGTCGGGCAGGGCGTCCACGGCGGTTCGAAGCGCACGGTCCACGGAGTCCTCCAAGGTGAGCGGGTCGGTGCGGGTGAGCAGTGAGCGGGCGAATTGGGGTGTGCGGCCGGGGTCCAGGGACAGCGCCCCGGCGATGGCGCACACCGCGAGCGGCATCCCGGCCGCCGCCGCGGCCAACGCCGACAGCTGCGGTACCGCGCGGCGGACCAGCCGCCTCAGGAGCTCGGCGGCCTCGGCCTCGGGGAGCGGGTCCACGTCGATGTGGTCGGCATCTGCGATGAGGCCGGGTAGGCGGGTGCGGGCGGTGACGATCAGGGTGCACCCGGGCGTCGCGGGGAGGAGCGGTCGTATCTGCGCCTCGTCCGCGGCGTCGTCGGCCAGGACCAGCAACCGCTTGCCGTGGGTGAGGGTGCGCAGCAGGGCGGCGCGCTCCTCGACCGTGCGGGGGAGGTGTCGGGGGTCGGCGCCCAGGGACCGCAGTACAGCCCCCACCGCGTCGGTCGGCGGCACCGGCGTTCCCCTGCCGGCGCCGAGGGTGAGGTGGATCTGCCCGTCCGGGTGGTCGGCGGCGACCTGGTGGGCGAACTCGGCCGCGAGCGCGGTTTTCCCGACCCCGCCGATCCCCGACAACACGACCACTCGCATGCCCTCGCTACGCGACCGGCGCAATTGCCCCAGCTCCGCACTGCGGTTGGTGAACCGGGCGGCCGGCGGCGGAAGCTCGTGGGGGACCGGCGGCCCGGCCGGCGCCGGTGCGGCGGCGGTGGTGATGCTGAGGCCGCCGGTGACGCTGTGGGCCTGCACCACCGCCCCGGCCGCGCTCCTGTCCACTTGGTTGCGGGTCACAGCTGCCCCCGTTCCTGGGCGCCGAACCGGAGGACCAGCTGGTAGGCGGTCCCCGGGTACACCCCGAGCCGGGCGGCGACCTCATCGCAGCCGCCATGCTGCGCCCACCGACCCAGGGAATCGCGGAACCGCTCCAGGGAAGTCTCTGGAATCCGCAGCCGCCCGCTCGGGATGGTGACGGTGGGGAGGTGCCCGACATCGGAAAGTTGGGTGATCAGCTTCGCGGGCAGTTTGCGGACGGCGGCGATCCCGCCCCGGGTCAGCAGGGGGCATCCCGGGTGCTCCACGCCCGGGTTGAGGTCGTTCCACTGGGCTTGGATGGCGTCCGCCGGGTACATGTGGGCCCCCAAGATCATGCGAGAGGCGGGGAGCAGCCGCTCCCTCTCCCACCGGGTGACGGTTTTAACGCCGATGGTGTAGAACTCGCCGACGTCCTGTGTGGTCAGGTAGGTGGCCGGTGGCACGATTCGTTTCGTCCTTGCAGGTCAGATGGGAGATTGGGCGGTGCGGTGGTGGGCGAGGATCTCCACCGCTGCGTCGGGGAGCCGGGCCATGCGGTCGCCGAGGTCGAGGCGGACCCACTCCCGTTCCCGGTTGCCGCGCCCCTGGGGCCGGTCGAACCGCACGGCGGCCGGCGGGTCGGGCACCAGCACGAGCGGGTCCAGCAGGACCATCGCGCCTTCCCCGCGCGGCCCGCACACGATCCGGGCGGCGGCGCGGTGAGCGGTGAGCCGGTCGCATACCGCCTGCGCGATGGTGTAGGGGGTCAGCGGGGTGTCCATGCGGTCCTCGCCGGGTCGCGCCGGGGGAGAGCCGGCCGCTCGGCCGGGGGCTCCTCCGGTTCGGGGCGGGGGCGGGGCGCTGTCAGAGGGAGGACCGCCTCCGCCCACACGCGGGCCCACCGTTCCAGGGTGGCCTCTGAGGGGCCGGCCCGCCCGGTGGGGCAGGTGCCGTGCGGGGCGCCGAGTTTCTCGCACCGGCCGCACCACTCGGTCCGGGCCATCACGCGGCCCCGGCGGCCGGGCCCTGGATCCGGGTGGCGCGGTGCTGGGCGTCGAATGCGGCCACCAGCATCACAGTGATGTCAGCGGTCTGCTCGGCCCCGTGCAGGGTGCGGACCACGTTGTGCGGCTCGACCACCCGCTCCCGGTCCCGGTCGCGGTTGCGGTCCCGGGGGCTCCAGGGCCACCCGTCCCACACCCACCCGAGCACGGGGTGGCCGCTGGGGTCAGGCACGATCGCGACGACCAGCGCCCAGGATCCGGTGCCGACCTGTACGCACTGCACCATCGGGCCGCCGCGCATGGGCCGGGTGTAGACGTCGGTGGGGATGTCGCGGGCGGCGAGGCGGCGGGCGATCCGGTGGGCGGCCGCGGCGGTGCCAGGGGCCCCGAAGAGCTGCAGATTGGTGTCCATGGCCTTGAGGCTGCCACCAGCATGAACAGAACTGAACAGTGCTTACTCAGAAGATGCGAACCGGCAGATTCCGTTTCCTTAGGTAGGCAGAGCCCATCTCTAGGTACGCAAAATGTGTGATGCTGTACACATGACGGAGCGGACACACGAGATTTGGTTACCGTTCGGGAAGATGGTGCGAGCTGCACGCCTAGAGCAAGGGCTGACGCACCGGGGGCTAGCCGAGCGAATCCAAAGCTCACACGGCCTCATCAGCAAGATCGAGAACGCCAAGAGGGCCACCAGCAAGGAAACCGTGCTACTCCTCGACACCGCCCTGAAGTTCGACGGGAAGCTCGTGCGACGCTGGGAAAGCGTCATCCGGACACAATCGTCCCCAGACTGGTTCCAACGGGCTAAAGAGTACGAGGAGCAAGCCCGGGAGATGAAATTCTTCCACCCGCTGGCCGTGCCAGGCTTTTTCCAGACTCCTGAATACTCGCAGCTGGTGATCACAGCCAGCTCACCTGGAATTACCGGAGAGCAGCTGGCAAGTATCACGGAAGCCAGGAGGGCCTGGCGCCAGCGGCTCAGAGTGGGGCAGGGGCTCGTGCTGAACGTCGTCATCCCCGAGTCGGCGTTCATCGCTGCCCGCCACGAGCCGGAGGTCATGCGGGGGCAGATAGACCGGCTGCTGGACGAGGCGGAAGCAAGATCTACTACGATCCAGGTGCTGCCTGCCACCAGCAGGGATCTAACCTGGACATGTGGTGCCTTCAGACTCCTCTATCTGCGGGACACCGACACTCTGCTCTGCGCTGAGCATGCCCTAGGTGAAGAGTTCTCAGATGCGGAGGAGCAGGTGAGCAACATGGAGGCGGCTTTCAGCAGACTCCAAGCGTGGGCGCTCCCTCCGGATGCGTCGCGGGACAAGATGACGGACTATAGGGGATCACTGTGAACAGCTGGCACAAAAGCACCTACAGCGCTGGCCAACAAAACTGCGTCGAGGTGCGGGAAACCCCTGACGTGGTGCACGTCCGCGACACCCAGCACAGGGAGGCCGGGCACCTGACCTTCCCCGGCCCCGAATGGGCGGCCCTCATCCGCAGCGTCCACTTCGGCGAGCTGTAACCCCCTGGACACCCCTCACCCCCTGAAGACGTAGAGGCGGCCCCGCCACGGAGCGGGGCCGCTCTCACCAGGTCAGAGGAGTGTCCCCTGGCCATCAGCCCCGGCGGCCGCCTCCTTCTCCAGCTCTGCGGCCCGGCTGTTGACCGCCTTCACGAACCGCCAGTTCGGCTCCATCTTCCCCGATTTCGCCGCCGCCTCCCGGGCCGCCATCGCCTCGCCCCGGCCCCGCGCCGCCACCAGCAGCGCGGCCGCCTTCTCAATCAGCTCGCCATCCCCCCGAACCGGGGCCGCAGGGTGCTCCCCGCGTCCGCGGGGGTGAGTCGGGGGCGGCCTGGTACACCCCGGCCCAGGTCCAGTGCTCCCCGCGTCCGCGGGGGTGAGTCGGGGGCGGCCTGGTACACCCCGGCCCAGGTCCAGTGCTCCCCGCGTCCGCGGGGGTGAGTCCCCCGACCGGCGCCGCCGCGACCGTGAGCGGCGCGTGCTCCCCGCGTCCGCGGGGGTGAGTCCCCTTCCCGGGCCGCGCTCGTCTTCCCGCGGCCAGGACGAGGTATGATCCCGGAAACAAGCGAGGCCGCCAGGAGCGCCAACTCCTGAACGGCCTCTGACCACCAACCTGTACAGGCAGGAAGGCGGCTATGCCGAACTTTACCGTTCGGCGTCCGGAGGATGCACACCGCACCTCCCCGGCGCCCGACGAGGACTCCCCTCGCGCGTCCTTCACCGTCATGGTGGACTGGATCGCCCTGCACCCGTCGCTGAGCGACACCGCGAAGTCGGCGCACCGCGCCATGCGGTCCATGGTCTTGGAGAACCGCGACGAACCGGTCGTCCGCCTCACCGACACCGAACTGGGCTGGCTCATGGGCAAGTCGGCGCGCACCGCGCAGCGCGGCCGCAAGGAGCTGCAGGCGCACGGCATCGTCGAAGTCGCGCGGTCGGCGACCTACACCGAGCACACCCCGGCCGGCCCGGCGTTCCGCACCGTCCACACCTACCGGGTCTCCGACGCCCCGCCGCCCGGCTACGACGGGCCGGTCTCCCCGTGGGACGCGCTGAACCGGGCCCGCCAGGCCGCCGGGGTCTTCCCCCATGCGCCGCGGCCGACAGATCTGTCCGGCGGGGCGTCGCCCGTGTCGACCGGGACGTCGCCGATGGGGCCCATAGAAGTAAGCGCCCTTGAAGCAAGCAGGGGGAACGAATCCGCTCCGTCCGCAGGCGGTTACCCGCAGGGCGCCGCGGGGGAGCGGACGGACGAGAGCCCCCGCGAGAACAGCGCTCCGACCCCGGAGCCCGCCGGGTGGGCGCTCGCTCTGCTGGCGCTCATCCCCGATGCGGCGCTGTCCCGACCTGCCGCCGACCGGGCCGCCCTCGCCAGCCGCCTGGCGGCCCTCGACGGCGCAGGGGTGCCCCGCGCCGAGCTGGCGGCGGCCGTGGCCGGCGCCGACACCGCGGAGCGGCCCTATCCCGCGCTGTCGGCGCGGCTGGACTCGCCGCAGTCCGTGCGGGCGTGGAACACCCAGACCATGGGGGTCGGCGGCTTCCGGGCCCGGACCGGGGCCGAGCACGGGACCTTCGGAGTCCCGTGGGACACCCCGGCGGGCTTGGCCTCCGGGTACTGCGCGGTGCACACGACGATCCGTACCACCGCCGACGGCTGCCCGGTCTGCGCACACCGCGCCCCCGTCTCCACCGCCCCTCCGGAACAGACGGCCCAGGGACCCGACCCCGTCGAAGTCCTCGATCAGGTCGACCAGGCCGAGCTTGACCGGATGCGCGAGTCCCTCGAGAGCACCCGCAGCCCCGGCGCACCCACCGGTGAGGCCGGTCCGGGCCGCGCCCCCACTCCCGCTGGCCGCGCCGCCGCGGATGAGGTCCGGGCCCTCCTTGCCAGCCTCAAGAAGTAACCCCCCGGAAAACAGGACGCCCCCGGGCGGCGGTAGGACGCCGGCCGCGGGGGCTTGATCCGACACCCTGACTACACCAGGAGCGGACCTGTGAATACCGTATCGCGCACTCGCGCGCGCATGCCCCTGCCCGCGGCGGCCGGACTCGGCATCGCCGCCGGACTCGCCGTCGTCTCCTACGGCCACATCTTCAGCGTCGCCCGCCTCGCCGGCGCCGCCCCCTGGGAAGCCGCCATCATCGCGGCCACCGTCGACGGGCTCATCGTCATGAGCCTGGCCACCATCGCTCTCGCCCGCCGCTACGGTCAGAAGCCGCCGCCGGTCGCCAAGGTCGGCCTCATGATCGGCGTCTCGGCCACCGGTGGCGCGAACTTGGTGCACGGGATCGCCTACGGCTGGGCGGGCGTGCTCCCCGCGTCCGCGGGGGTGAGTCCGCGACGCGGGGCTGGGCCACCGGGCCGCGGATGTGCTCCCCGCGTCCGCGGGGGTGAGTCCAGCTTGGCGGTGGTGGCCCGCTCCAGCCGGGAGTGCTCCCCGCGTCCGCGGGGGTGAGTCGGATTTTGAAGGCGGCACCGGCCACGGCCTTAAGGTGCTCCCCGCGTCCGCGGGGGTGAGTCCGAGGAGGCGGAGCCGTTCATCGGCCAGTACCGGTGCTCCCCGCGTCCGCGGGGGTGAGTCCGCGGTCTTCTCCGGCACCGTCTCCGGGTCCCTGTGCTCCCCGCGTCCGCGGGGGTGAGTCCATCTGGGAGGGCACCGTCCGGTCGTCCAAGACGTGCTCCCCGCGTCCGCGGGGGGTGAGTCGAAGCAGCGCGAAGAGTTCATCCGGGCGGCCCGGGTGCTCCCCGCGTCCGCGGGGGTGAGTCCGCGGTGGTGCGGCTGGCCGAGGCGTCGCTGGGGTGCTCCCCACGTCCGCGGGGGTGAGTCCAAGCCGGTGATTGATCAGTGACCGGCCCGGCGGTGCTCCCCGCGTCCGCGGGGGTGAGTCCCTCCTCAGAAAGGAGGGGTTCCCCAGGGTAGACGACGGCCGTCCCGGCATCACCGTCTCCGAGATCACCGAGAAGTACCGCCGGTCCCGGTCTCGAGTGGCGAACTACTGGGTGCGCGAGCCCGCGTGGCACGAGCGGGTGCGCGTGGTCGGCAAGCGCGGGCGCGCCGTCGAGTTCGACGCCGGCGACGTTCACGAGCTGCTGCGCGAGTGGGTGTGGCTCCCCACCCGCGGACAGCGACGTTCCACCCGAGCAGTTGCTGACTCAGCAGGAGATCGCCGACTACGCGGGCATCAGCTATGAGCTGGTGAGGTCGGACGCTACTCAGGCGAAGGGGGTTCTGGGTAGCCTCGATGAGGTCCGGTATGGCACACGCATGTGGCGACGGTCGACGATCGGTACTGGGGTCGACAGGTGCGCGATCGAGACCGTCAGGCGCCTTGAGCACCGAGGGGCCCTGAAGCAATCAGGGTGCCTGTCTTCATAGAGGCGTGGAGGAATCCTCTATAGGTGTGTGTAGGAATCCCAGGTCTATGTATGCTCTGAGGTGTTGCAAATATAGACTCGAGTGTGACTAAACAGAGAGGCTCCCGGTGGGGACACGGCCGCCAAACCTCACCCCCACCAGGAGCCGAGGGATCAGCCGCTCACGAAGACGGCGATCGCGAGGACCGTCCGGCTGAGGGCACCGAGCACTCCAACAAGTACTCGGATGCCCTCCCGGACGCTCTCTCGCTTCCACCAGGCGGACCGATCCTTCTCCTGTGCCATACGCACACCTCCCAGATGTCGCTTATCTGTGCATCCGGGCGATTCCGACCGCCGCGGGATCCCAAGCGGCGGTACGCGGCACGTATGGCAGTGAGCGAGAGTTTACCTTGAAACACCAGGTCCACCGGGCGGCATTCAGGCACATCGGTAGATGCCCCATAGGACTTCGACCTGCAAAAACAATAGAGAAGTATGCACATTAATGTGCCTCAATGTGCCTTAACGCCTCCTTTGGCGGGCGAACTATGACGAGGGGCACATGGGCGTATCGCTATCTCCCCACGGGGAGCCGGTTGCAGGCCCGCTGGCCCTCATGCCACACTCGAAGCGCCGTAGAACACCTGTACCCAAAACCCGGAGCCTGCCAAGGCGCCGGGTTTTTTCGTGCCTGCACTCCCCGCCTTCGACCGCCTGGCCGTCGCGCGTTCGGGGACGGCGCCCAGGCACCCCTCACTCTCACGCTCCCCGTGTCGAGTGAAAGGCCCCAGTGCCTGAACAGCCACACCCACCACCACGTCTCGGCAGCCTGTGCACGGGATACGGCGGCCTCGACATGGCCGCCGAACAGCTCTTCGGAGCCCGGACCGAATGGATCGCCGACCCTGCCCCCGGGCCGTCGAAGATCCTCGCGCACAACATGCCCGCGGTCCCCAACCTCGGCGACCTGCACGCGATCGACTGGCAGCACACTCCGCCCGTCGACATCCTCACGACCGGCTTCCCCTGCCAGCCCGTGAGCGCGGCAGGACGCCGACACGGCACCCGAGACAGGTGGCTCTTCCAAGACATCCTCGACGGCGTCCGGCGACTGCCGGAACCCCCCGCCCTGCTCCTCTTCGAGAACGTGCGCGGACTGCTCACCGCCAACCAGGGCGACGCCATGCGAAACGTCGTTCGAGGTCTGGCCGAGCTGGGGCTACTGGCACGATGGCGGGTTCTGCGCGCCTCCGACGTTGGCGCGCCCCACCAGCGCCCCCGAGTCTGGATCACTGCTGCGGACCCCGTGCGCGTCAAGACGACGCCTGGGGCCGTACCGCCGAGGAACGGCGGAAGGCGGGGCACTACGTGATGCTCAACCACCAGGTGCGGACGATCATCGACCAGGCGGTGCGGGACGGCTTGATCCCGCCGCTTGGGACCGATTCCTCCCCGCCGTCCGACGCTGGGAGAACGTGACCGGAAGGCCGGCACCGTTCCCCGCCGAACTCGGCCCGCACGGCCCGCGCGTATCGACACGGTGGCTCGAATGGATGATGGGGCTCCCCGACGGTTGAGTCACCGACGTGCCCGACCTGCCACACGCCGAGCAGCGGCGCCTACTCGGTAACGGCGTCGTGCCGCAGCAGGCCCTCGCCGCGATCACCGACCTACTGGACTGGCCGGACCCCGTATAAAGCCCGGCCCCTGATCGTGCCCGCCCTCCGCCGCACGGCTGGGGGTCCTCGGCGTCGAGGGCGGGCACCATGAATAGGGCTCACTTCCTCATTCTGGGAAGCCAGCAAACCGGCAAGCTGGCAAGCTAGCTAGATATCTTGCTAGGCTTCCACCTGCGAAGTTCAAGACTTCGGAAGTTATGAACTTCTGAACTTCGGAGTCGAACCAAAGAGCCCTCGGCCAGCCGCTGCCAAACGATCAGCCGAGGGCCTCGCAAGGGGTCTCATCTCCACTGGTTGTGGAGGTGAGGCCCTACCTCACCACTGGCGTAGCACTTCCCAGGCGATCCGCAGCAGGATCTCTGCCGCTCGAATTGCCTTCGAGTGCTGCCACCACCGGCGCTTCTCCGGCTCATTCACCAAGGGGTCTCCCTTGCGCGGCTGGGTACTCCGTTCCGGCCACGACGGGCCGCTACCGTCGACGGCTAGCCACTCGGCGGCACCTGGTGAGCGTGAGCGCGCGAAGCAATAGGAAGGCTAGCGCAACCCCATTGCATGATTTTGGGGGTCGGAAATTAATACTGTATCTAAATTCTAGGTCGCGACATTGAAAAGAAGGCGTGTCGTCTGCCCCCCGTCCCCATCGATAGGTTCGCGTTCGAGGAATCGATTCATTCGGAACCCCGCCCACAGATGGCCGGGCTTGCCGCGACTGTGCTCCCCGCGCACGCGGGGGGTGAGTCCGACCAGGCCGCCGTCGACCTCTCCACCGCGCTGTGCTCCCCGCGTTCGCGGGGGTGAGTCTGTACACGAGGTCGGCGCCGAGCGACTGGAGCCGGTGCTCCCCGCGTACGCGGGGGTGAGTCCTGTCCCCCCGCCAGACCCGCATGGTGTTCGTTGTGCTCCCCGCGTACGCGGGGGTGAGTCCCCCGCTCCTGGAGAAGCGGGGCGTTGTCCTCGTTTCCGGCCTAGTACTGCAACGACACTCCGTGATGCGGGGGACGTGGCATCGTTGACCGCATCGTGGTGAAGCAGACAATCGAAGGCCGGTCAGATGCGTTTCTTGACTTCACGGCCCGGTTCGCGGGACGTTTCGGGCGGGTGGAGCCCCGGCGGCGGATGGTGTCCTACCTGCGGGGACTGCTGAGCGAGACAGAGCGGAAGAACGGCTGGACCCTGGCGGAGGCCGCGGGGGACGACGGCCCCCAGGGCATGCAGCGGCTGCTGAACCACTACCTGTGGGACGCAGACGCGTTGCGCGATGATGTCCGCGATGCGGTGATGGAGCATATCGGCGACCCCGAACGAGGAGTCCTCATTCTCGACGAGACGGGATTCCTCAAGAAAGGGGTCCGGTCCGCCGGCGTGGCGCGCCAGTACTCAGGGACGGCCGGCCGGATCGAGAATTCCCAGATCGGAGTGTTCCTGGCCTATGGGTCGGACCGGGGGCGAGCGCTGATCGACCGGGAACTCTACCTTCCCAAGTCCTGGACCGAGGACCGGGAGCGCTGCCGGGCCGCCGGAATCGGCGATGACATCGATTTCGCCACCAAGCCGGACATGGGCCTACGCATGCTCCAGCGCGCGGCGGGGGCGGGAATCCCGTTCGGATGGGTGACCGCGGATGAACTCTATGGCCAGACGAGCCGTATCCGGGTGTGGCTGGAATCCCACGACATCCCCCATGTCCTGGCCGTCCCGAAGTCGCAGATGGTCATCACGATGGAATTCTTCGGCCAGGCCCGTGCGCACCAGTTGGTCAGCGACTTGCCTGACGAGGCATGGGAGCGTCTGAGCTGCGGCGGCGGCGCCCGCGGCCCGCGCGTCTACGACTGGGCCGCAGCTGCGGTCCGGCCCTTCAGGCGTGAAGGATGGGAGCATTGGCTGCTGGCGCGGCGCAGTATCGCCGACCCCGCGGACATCGCCTACTACATCTGCTTCTGCCCGGCGGGGACGGCGCTGGAAGAGATTGTGCGGATCGCGGGATCGCGGTGGATGGTCGAGGAGTGTTTCCAGGCCGCGAAGAATGAAACCGGACTCGGCCACTACCAGGTCCGCGGCTACACCGCATGGTATCGGCATATAACCCTGTCCATGGCCGCCCTCGCCTTTCTCGCCATCCTGCGAGCGGAGGCAAAAAGGGGGATGCGGAGACTGTAGCCGGCCATCCCCTGGCGCCCGTGACGATGAACGAGGCCCGGCGGCTCTTCAACCGCATCACCTTTCCGGTTCGCAACGGTTCCCGGCACGCCCTTGCCTGGTCCCAGTGGCGAAGAAGAAGCCAGGCCCGAGCTCGCAGCAGCCATTACAGACGCAGAGTGCATCACGAAGTGTCGTTGCAGTACTAAGGTGTTTTCGGTTCGCGGTTGAATCAAAACAGTGTGCTGAACTGCGCGGCCCCGGTTGATTCCCACTGAGCCCTGCAATCTCTGCTGCAGGTCATGAAGGTAGCCGGCGACAGAAAACGCGGACGCCTCCGCAAAGGCGCGGACACGCTGAACTATGAGGAATTGAGGGTCCGTCAGGGCTCCGCAGAGGCGGGCAGCGAAACGCGGCGCAAGACCTGCTCATAGGCAGCGAGCCCATGTCGGCGGGCTACTGCCAGGTGACGAGGACGCGGTTCAGCGGGGTGTCCAGAAGGAAGACACCGGGCTGCTGCTCGGTCGCGGGCGCATCCAGCGGTGCATCCAGTGGACGAATCTCGAACACCGCCTCCCGGCCGCGGAAGCCGCGGTCCCAGGTGCGGATGGCCTCGGCGACCTTCGCTGCCAGTTCACCGCTGCCGGGGCCGTGGCCGATGACGCCGAATTCCCAGAGCTTTCCTCCCTCGGGCGCCTTCTCCTCCGACAGCCGCCGGGCGAGGTAGGTGAGTGCCCCCTTGTCCACGGCCGCCGTTGACGACGGGTAGGGGTCCTCTGCAAGCACCGTGCCCCTGGCGGCCTGCGGGAACAGCATCCGCATCAGGCCGGAGGGCACAGAGCAGGAGACGAACAGCTCCATCCACTCCGGGCTCTCCATGGCGCGGACCTTCACCCCGGTCCACTCCTCGGTCCCCGGCCGGTCCAGGACCCCGGCCAGCGCCTCGGCGCCGATCCGGCCACTGGCCGGGGCCTGGAGGCGTACCGTGCCGTCCGCGGTAAGCGGGACGATGTGCCGGTCATCGTCGGCGATGCCCCGCCTGAGCGGCACGAAGGTGTTCATCTGGCTACCGACCGATACCCACCGGCCGTCGTGCTTCTCATAGGCGATGGAGCGCGAGACGCTGCCCTTGAGCCGCTGGGGAGTGACGAGGCGGCCACCGGGCACGAGCTGGTCGAGCCAGGCCCGGGGGATGCCGTGGGCGCTGACGGTGGCGATGATCCGGTCATAGGGTGCGCCCTCGGCATAGCCCCGGGCCCCGTCACGGGTCACCACGTCGACGTTGGTGGAGCCGGCTGCGGCGAGGTGGGCGCGGGCGCCTTCGACCAGGTCGTCGTCGACGTCGAGAGTCGTCACGTGCCCGTACGGGCCGACGAGGCGGCTGAGCAGGGCGGCGTTGTATCCGGTGCCGGCACCCAGTTCCAGGACGCGGTGGCCGGGCCCGGCCTGGAGCTGGTCCAGCATGAGGGCGACGATGCGGGGCTGGGAGGCGCAGGAGATGGAGGTGCCGTCGCTGTCGTACTTGATGTTCACCGGCGCGTCGGCGTAGGACTCGGCGAGCGGCACGCGGGGGACGAAGATGTGCCGGGGCACGGTGCGCAGTGCGGTCTCGACCGCCGGGGTGGCGGCGTGGCCGGCGGCCTGAATCCGATCGACCAGGGCGTTGCGGTGCCGTTCGGCCTCTGCCTCGGGCACGGTGGGCGCGTTGCAGTTCACCGCGATGGTGCTATCAGCTGCAGAGCCTGCTCCGTCTGTTGGCGCGGCGCTGGATCCCATGACTACCTCTCGTGCGATGCTGAACAGGGTCTGCTGGTCTGCGCGGAGGGCAGAGCCTCGAAGTCGATGGCGAGGCAGGCGTGGCGCAGGTAGAGCGGGGCACGAGCCGAAGGCGCGGGCCCCGTCCGCGTGCCGCCGGGCGGCGGTGCGGCCCCGCCGCCGCGTTCATCGTCGGTCATCGGTTCGGGTCCGTGCTGAGGCCGGTCTCGCGCATGATCGTTTCCAGGCCGGTCTGGAGGGTGGCCTCTTCCGGGATGATCTGCTCCCTGCCGTCCGGTAGCAGGTCGCGTTCCAGGTACCACGACCGCATCTCGGGCTCACCGAACTCGGCCGCCTGGGGCCGGGTCGTGTGCCGGCGCAGCGTCTCGGAGAAGGAGACGTCCAGGTAGAACATGCGCGTGGTGCCGCGGTGGCGTTCGGCCAGGCCGGTGAGCATGCCCGCGTAGCGCCGGGCGGCCATGATGCCCTCCAGCACCACGTGGTGGCCGCTGTCCAGGGCGTGGGCGGCCATGAGTGAGATCATCGAGATGTTCACGCCCCCGGGCACGTCTTTCTCCTTGAGGATGAGGCGGCGCACGGTGTCCTGGCCGATGACGGCGATGGGCGGCCCGCAGTGTGAACGGATCTGCGCGGCCAGGGTCGATTTTCCGGCCCCGGAAGGACCTCGCAGCACGATCAGCCGCGTGTCCTCGGATCCGATCGGTTCCGGCCGGTCGGGGCGGGAGGGCGGGGTGTGTTCCACACCGGCCACGCTATCCCTGCTTCTCCGAGCGGTCCGGGTTTTCGCGCAGTGGCGGCCGCTGCTTCCCGTGGCCGGCCACCGGCCGCGGTGTCGTCGGGGGCGGGTGCAGGATGGCGGTGCGGGCGGCCCGGGCGAGCAGGGCCTGGGAGCCTGCTCCCAGACCGTGGCGGTTCCAGTGGAAGATGACGTGGTAGGCCAGCACGGCGCGCAGTCCTCGCTGCAGCTGCCCGCTGCGCGCCGCGGACCCGATGGCCGCGCCGCAGGTGTGGAACGCCTCGGCGATCCCGGCGCAGGAGGACAGCGGCCCGCCGGGGGCGAACAGCGGGCCTTGGGGGCCGCTGTCCAGGCCCAGTAGGGATCCCGCCTGGTCCGCGAGCCGTGCGATGCGCTGCTCATGCCCGGCAGGGAGCGGGCGCTGCGCGGCGACGGCGTCCCATACGTCGCCCTGTTCGTACCATTCCAGGCCGGCCCCGGTGAGCAGGGCCGAGCACAGCGCCAGGCTGAGTTCGCGGCGCCCGAGGGGCAGGCCGGGCGGGGGTTGCAGGGCGAAGGCGCTGTCGGCGTGGAACAGGGCGTGGGCGGCCTGCATGCCGGCCGGTCCACCGAAAGCCGCGGTTTCTGGTTCATAGACCACGGTGCGCCAGCCGATGAGGAGCCCTTGGCCGACGTGGTCGTCCAGGGCCGCTTCGGTGCGGGCGCGGTGGGCGTGGCCGAGGGCGCGTACCCGCAGGCGCCAGCAGGGGTGTTTGCGGATGAACCACCACTGGCTCTGCGGGCCCGGGGCGAGGCGGGGCAGCAGTGGGCGGACTGCGGTTTCGGCGCGTTCCCAGTCGGTGAACTCCAGGTCGGCCTGCCACCACCGGCCGGGGCGGTGGTGGCGCAGGGCGCGGGTGCCAGCCTGGTGGTAGAGGTCGGCGGCCGCCTGCAGCTCCTGTGCTGTGGTTTTGGCCCGGGCTGCGGCCCGGTGGAGCGGGGCACCGCCCAGCACCGCGCGCACCGCCTCTTCCAGGGCGGTAGGGCTCAGTCGATCAGCAGGCATGCGTCCCACCCGGTCTCTACACGGTCGCTTGCGGCGGTCAGCAGGGCCAGCACCGTTCCCGCACCGCCGTCCAGCAGCCCCGGGGCGCTGGGCGGTGTGCTGGGCAGAGCGTCGGTGAAGGCGCCTGCGAGCCCGGGGAGGAGCGCGGGCAGACGAGGGTCTGCGGCGTCGGCGGCCGCGCGCCAGGCGGTCTGGAACAGCCCGGCCCAGCCGTGGCACACCCCCGTATCGGCCAGGGCGGACAGCTGGGCGGAATCGCTCAGGCAGCCGGCCAGCGCGGTTTCGAAGAAGCCTTGCAGGTGCGCATCGCCGAGGGCGAGGGCGGCCAGCTGCCCGGCGCGGGCGATACCCGGGGTTCCGTAGCACCAGCTGGGCCGCGCCGGCCCCTGCCGGGCGGGCCGGTGGGAGGTGTACTCCTCCAGATCGATGTGTTCGGGCCACCAGCGCCCGGCCGGGCCGTCCTGGCTCCATTCGACCAGGAAGGCGGCCAGGTGCTCGATGGAGTCTTTCTGCCCGCGGACGGTGATGCCCGCGCGGGCGGCCCGGCTCAGCAGCATCAGCACGCCGGGGATGCCGTGGGCGGTGCCGAGGTTGGCATGCCCCCGGGCCGGGCGGGCGGGGGTACCGCGCGGGTCGTGGGCCGCCCACCAGCCGGGGACCTTCTTCCCGGCGAGGGTGAGCGGCTGGGCCAGGGCGCTCAAGGCGGTGAGGACCTGGGCGAGCCGGGGTTCTGCGGGGGCGGTGTGCAGCAGGAAGGCGCCGAGGCCGGCCAGCCCGGAGATGACGTCGTATTCGGCGAAGCGGGCCGGTTCTTGGCCGCCGATGCGGCGCAGGGTGCGGGCGGCGCGCCGGCGGGCCAGGCGGGTGATGTGGGTGTGCAGGACGGCCGAGGCTTTGGTGTGGGCGGGGTGGGGCCCGGCGGTGTGCAGGGCGAAGGCCACGGCCGGCGCACCCCAGTACAGCCCGGCTGAATCCGAGGCGCTGATGTCGCCGCCGGCCGTGCGGGCCGCGAAGCGCAGCGCGAGCGCGGGGTCCGCCCGCCCTTGGGCTGCGAGTTCGGCGTAGGCCAGTGCGTCACCGGCCTGGCCTGATGCCAGGCAGTGGGCCGTCTCGGGATCGAAGGGGGCCGGCGGGCGCCGGGCCCAGCCGGTGATGAACTCCTCGGCCCTGGCCCGGTGGGTCTGGCTCAGCAGCGCGGCGGGGGCTGCGGGGGCGGGTGCGGTCTGCATCAGCGGCCCCAGTGGTGAAGGCTGCGGGCGCAGTCGCGCGCCAGGCGCAGCAGGGACCGCTCGCGATCGGGGTCGGGGCCCAGTGCGCGGCGGTGGTGCTGGTGCAGCAGTGAGCGCAGGACGGTGCGGGGATCGCGCTGGGCCGAAAGGTGTTCGCGGTAACGCGCCAGTGCTTCGCGGCGCTGCTCCCAGGCCCGGCCCAGGCCGCTCCTGGTGTCTCGGGCCGCCGATCCGGGGGCGAGCAGGTGCCGGGCGTGTTCGCGTTCCGTGCGCGCCACGGGGGCGCGCAGGTCGGAAAAGTCCTCGGTCAGCCACCGCCTGCCCTGCTCGGGGGTGGGTGCCAGCGCTTCGGCGATGGCGACCATCCCGGCCGCCGCCAGCGCCCTGCCCTGGGAGGAGCCGCCCTGGGCGGTGCGGATCTGGGTGATCGCGGCCGCTGAATCGGCGGCGAAGACCCCGTGGGCGGCGCGCATGGCCGGCCCGTGCCCGAAGCGGCCGGTGTGCTCTGTCCGGGAGGTGAAGTCGATCCCGCCGAGCAGGTGGTCCTCCTGGAGGCGGTGGGCCCAGTCGGCCAGGTGCCGGGCCGCTTCGGTCCAGGCGGCGGGGTCGCTGAGCCGCAGTGTCACCAGCAGGCCGGTGCGGGACTCGGACAGCGGCGTGTCGCGCTGGAACCACCACGCTTCCGCGAGCTCCCCGAAGGTGTCGCAGTGGCCGGTGAGGAGTTCGTCGATGCGGGCGGGGTGGACGTCCAGGCGTGCATGGAGCAGCGGCGCGGGCTCCTCCTCGGCCGCGGGCGGAGGGTGGTAGGCGGGGCGGTGGGGCTTTCCGGTCGTCTTCAGGGCGAACAGGACCTCGTGGGCCCGGCCGGCCCACCCGCCGCCGTCACGGTCCAGGCGCTCGCGCAGTTCGACTCCGCCCGCCTGCACCGCGGTGCGCAGCAGGCGCCGGTGCAGCGGCTCGCCCAGGTCCAGGGGCAGCCGCTGGTCGTGCTCAACCATGGCCACCCGGTCGGGCACCTGAAGTCGGCGGCGCCAGTGCTGCAGGGCCTGCTCCCATTCCCGGGTGGTCGAGCCGGGCCGGGGCAGGTCCTCTGGCTTCAGGCGCCAGCGGGCCGGTGCCAGCACGGTGCGCCCGCAGCGGATGCGCGGCAGGTAGGGCAGCGTCTTGGCGGCCCCGGCGTCGAAGGCCGTGTACCAGGCGCAGCGGGCCAGGGGAAGCTCGGCGATGAAGCGCGCCAGGGACGGGGTGTGGGTGCCGGCCTCCAGGGCGTGCAGCACCCGCGGCTGCACCGCGCGCCCGGTGGGTGCATGGACCAGGCCGAACCCGCGGGCATCGGCCACCACGCACAGCTCGCGCGGGGTGAGGACGCCATCGCCGCCGCCGTGGTGGGACAAGGCGACCTCGAACGGCAGAACGGAAAGGGTCCGGGTGATGTCGCTGTTGGCGCGCCGCCGCGGAACGAAGGAGACCTGGGCGCTAAGGGCGCCGTCTTCGCTCTGGTAGGACCCGGCCCACCTGGTGCGGGCCGGTCCTTCGAGGAGGTGGAGGAAGCGCCCGGCCATGCTGCTGGCCGGCCGCGGGACTCCGGTGACCTCCAGTAGGAAGTCGCCGCCTTGCAGCGCTTGGAGGCTGCCTACGTGGACCGCCGCGCTCAGCTCCACCCGGTCCGGCCACACGGCCTCAGTACCGCCGGCGGTGAGCCGGTCCAGGTCATCGGCGCCCAGAACGATCTCCTCCTCCCCGCTCATCAGCGCCTGCTGCACCAGCTCCAGCAGGACGGCGTCGCGGGCTTGGTGCGGCCGAGGGGCCATCTGGTGGGGCGAGTCCAGGAAGCCGGCCGGAAACCCCAGGCCGCCGTCGCCGACCAGCGCCAGAAGCGGAACGGCGGCGCCGGGACCGTAGCGGTCGCGGAAGCGCCGGTGGTAGTCGTGCCAGTGCGGCGCGCCGTAGGGGAACGGGGTGAGTCTGAGGAAGAGCTCTGCGGCGCGCTCGGCTTCGCGGCCGACAGCGGACGGGACGGCGATGTCGCCTTGCAGCGCCGTATCGGCCGCCAACACGCCCCCTGGGGAGCGGTGGCAGTGGCGCATGCGGCGCACCGCCTCGGCGAGGGAGGCCGGATCCGCGGTCGTGTAATCGCGCCCCAGTTCTCGGTGGACGGCGTCCAGGTCGTCGATCAGCGCCTTGGCCTCGGGGATCTCGGCGGCGCTGATCTCGGTGAGGACCTCCAGCAGGTGGGCCTGCGCGTCGACGCGGCCCATCGGCGCCCACACCCCCTCCAGCAGCAGCCCTTGCTCGAGGAGCCCGTCGAGCAGGCGGATGGTCCGGGCTTCGGTGGCGCGCGGGAACCCTTCTCCGATGCGGTCGGCCAGCTCCCCGTAGGCGATGGGCGTGCGGGCCGCTTCCAGGGCCGCGGCCGCCGGGGCGCTGCGGCGCACCGAGACCTCCACCGGGGCCGCCTGCACCGCCTGCTCGTCGGCGGGCTTGCCGGGGGCCACCAGCCGTCCGCCGCGGGGGTGCACGCAGGGGTTGGCCAGAACCGGGGCGCGCCACCGCAGTTCGGGGATGGCCAGGAGCCGGTCGATGACGCCGGCCAGCCATTCGGAGCCCGGTCGCAGGCCCAGCCGGTGCTCCTCTCCCCATGCGGCGCGCGCCGGGCCGAGGGCCAGCGGGGCGATGCCGGCGAACAGGCCCGCCGGGGTCGGGCGGTGCCGCCAGCGCAGCGCGAAGGCCGCCGAGGACAGCAATGCCTTGGTCTCACGACGTCCCAGCGGCGCCTCGCCGCTGCGGCCGTGCACCTTGGCGAGGCGCCGGTGCAGGACCGGGGAGGCCGAGCGCAGCGCCGCGTCCGGCACGGGGCGGCTCCACAGCCGTTTCGACCAGGAACGCAGCTGCTGCGCGCCGACGGCCTCATCCGGGTCGATCCCCGAAGGCGGGGCCGGATCTCCTTCGGCGGTGGTGGCCCGCACCATCGCCGCGCACACCCGGTAGCGCTTTTCCCGCTCCCCCACTTTCACCCTCCTGTCTATGCCCTGCGGAGAAGGAAGCGGGGGCGACACCGGTCGGCCCCCGCGGCCTGCGGTCCTCAGACCAGGGATCAGAAGGGGTCTCCGACGAAGCTGTTGCAGGCCGAGGCGCCGTTCTGGCAGGTGCTGCCGCACCCGTCGTTGGTGGTGCAGGCGAGCTTGCCGCTGGGGTGGGTGGTCAGCACCACCCGCACGTCGAGTTCGAAGTCCTCATCGAGCTCGGACGGCCCGGTGTCTGCTGCGGTGATGGACGGCGCCGGTTCCAGCAGGAGGGGGGTGGCCATGTTCTTCTCCGTTCCGATCGTTCACTGCCCGGCAGGGGCGATCCGGTCTCGCCCTGGGTGCTCAGGCTCCCTTTGGCCAGGCCAGGGTGATGCGCACATGCTCCTTGTCGATGACGGTGTCGCCTTCCAGCTCCTCGTCGGGGGTGGAGGCGGGGTAGGCGGTGATCTGGGGGCCGGGGCCGCCGCGGTGCAACCGGTCCCAGGCCGCCAACAGGCCGCACACCTCGTCGGCCAGTTCTGCGCCGCGGGCGCCGAAGGCGTGCACCCCGTACTCCACGTCCTCCCCGTCCGGGGTGCGGCGGACCAGCAGGTAGGCGAAGCTGTCGCCCTGGACCGCGGCCATCGAGAAGTAGGGGTTGCTGGGCCGGACCGGCCCGGTGTCAGCCTCGGGATCCACGCTCATCAGGCAGAACCCGCTCAGATGCGTGGCCAGGTAGAGCTGCAGGCCCATGACCGGTTCCTGCCGCCCCACCTCGACGCCGCTCCACACCTCGGTGCGCGGGCCGCGCACGGCGTTGTCCAGCAGCGAGGGGTCGGCCGGTGCGCCGTCGTCGAAGCGCAGCCCGACCGACTCATCGCCGTTGGCCAGCACCACCTGCTCGGCCCGGGCACCGGCCCCCTGCATCGGCACGAACCCGCATATCAGCGCCGAGTCGCCGACCAGGCGCTCCCCGCGGCGCTGGAAGGCCACCGAGCGGGTGAGCGAGCGCATCCGCAGCGGCACCACCAACCGCCCGGTTCCGGTGAGCTGGGCCCTCCAGGCCGGGGGGATGTCCCAGGCGCCGGCGGTGACGACGATCCGGTCGAAAGGGGCCTGCTCAGGCAGCCCGTCGGTGCCGTCGGCGGTGACGACCTGGACCTGCGGGTAGCCGGCCTCGGCCAGCAGCTTGCGGGCGCGCTCGGTGACCTCGGGGTCGATGTCGACGCTGGCCACATGCCCGGAGGGGCCGGCCAGCTCGGCGATCAGGGCGGCGTTGTAGCCTCCCGACCCGAGCTCCAGCACCCGCATCCCGGGTTCGACGCGGGCCTGGGCCAGCATCATCGCCTGGACCTGCGGGGCCGAGACCGAGCTGAGCGCCACTCCCCTCTCGTCCTGCTTGGTCTCCACCGCGGTGAACGGGCTGTGCGCGGCCTCCAGGTCGGCCCCGGGGGCGAACAGATGCCGCGGAACCTCCAGCAGCGCCCGCTCCAGCCGGGCCGGCAGCTCCATCCCGTTGAGCGCGCCGGGGGCTTTCAGCGCCTCCACCATCTCCCGGCGCCATACCTCGGGGGCCTTGGTCTTGTCGGCGGTTTCGGCCAATGGTCGTCCTCAGGGTCGCAGGGCTCCGGGAAGCGGTCGGCGGCTCAAAGCCGCCCCGCTGCCTCGACCGTAGAAAGACCGGTGGGGACGCCTCAATCAAGTTGCACGAAGTTGCACGGAATCCTGTCTAGCCGCCCGGCCGCCAATCCCTCCTCGGCCGGGCCCTTGCTCTGAGCAGCCAGAGGCGCAAGGCTCGTGCACGTTCGTGCGATCCACTCGGCGACAGGAGCGGCCGTGCCCCTAGAGTTCCTTGGGATCATCCCTGACACTCCGACCGATGAGTCACCGACCATCTGGCGCGACACGGAGACCGGAGACCTGCTGATCCAGTCCTACAAGGCGACCGACGAAGAGGTGAGGGCCTGCCAGGAGATCGGATCGATCCCCGGGCACTCCACGGACGTCCCCGAGCACGAGACCGTCATCCGCCTCCCCGCAGTCATGCTGAACTACATTCCCCGCCCCGACGACAACGGAGAGAAAGCAAGTGCAGCCACCCGCGCGTAACGCCCTGGCCCAGGCCCGGCACTCGGCGGTCCACCTCGAGATGCGCGATTCCTACATGCTCGACGATCCCGGCTTCATCGCCTGGCAGAACGGCCGACGCTTGGACCCCACCGACCGGGAATCGTGGTGGAACGGCTGGCACGACGCGGTCCGCGACGCCGTGGACCGCGGTGTGCAGGTCCGGCGCGCCCGGATCGTCTCCGAACCCCTCAGCGACTACATACGCTACGAACTCGATCTGACCTTCACCAACATCGCCGCCGGTGAGCAGGTCCGCTGGCTGCCCCGGCGCCGCACCACCGACCTGGCCCTGCCCGGCACCGACTTCTGGGTCTTCGACGCCGAGCTGGTTCTTCTCCACCACTTCACCGGCGATGGGCAGCTGGACGAGGACGGCCGAGAGTACACCGACACCCCTGAGCAGGTGAAGCTGTGCACCGAGGCCTTCGAGGCGGTATGGCGGCGCGCGATCCCCCACCAGGGATACCAGCCCTGCTGAACCGCCCCATTCCCCATGGCCGTCTCCGCCTCTTCCAGCGCCCAGCAGGCCCGGCAGGCCCTGGCCGACCGCCTCGCAGAGCTGTGCCGGGACGCCGGGCTGAACGGCCGCGGCCTCGCCGCTCTGTGCGGGTGGCACCCCTCGAAGTCCTCCCGGATCATCAACGCCCGTACACCGCCCTCTACTGAGGACATCCGGGCCTGGTGCCGGGCCTGCGGAGCCGAAGAGCAGGCAGAGGACCTCATCGCCTCCATGCGCACCGCCGAGGGCATGTGGGTGGGATGGCGGCGCATGGAACGCGCCGGGTTGAAGCAGGCCCAGCAGGCCCGTCTGCCTTTGTTCGAACGCACGCGCCGGTTCCGGGCCTATTCCTCCTGGCTCGTGCCCGGACTACTCCAGACGCAGGGCTACACCGAGGCCGTGCTGCGCGCGATCCAGCGCCGAAGAGTCCCCGTGGATGATGTCGCCGAAGCGGTGACCGCCCGCATGGAGCGCCAGCGCGTCCTGCGCGAAGGTCGGCGGCGGTTCGCCTTCATCGTTGAAGAGCCGGTCCTGCGCAACGGCCTCGGCGGAGCGGACGTACTGGCCGAGCAGCTCGACCGCCTGGTCACCGTCGGCTCCTCGCCCAACATCAGCCTGGGCGTGGTGCCCATGCGGGCCGACCGCTCCAGGATGCCTGTGGAGGGCTTTTGGATCTTCGACACCGCGCAGGTCAACGTCGAGCTGGTCTCAGGCCACCTCACCCTCACCCAGCCCAGCGAAGTTGCCATGTACGCCGACACTTTCGCCCAGTTGTCCGAGCTGGCCGTCTACGGCACGAAGGCCCTGACACTGATCGCTTCGGCCCGGGAGACGCTCGGCTGACTGCCCTCCCGATCATTCCAGAACCGCGGCGGCCGCCCTGATTGTTTCGTTCCGGGTGTGCTGGAGGCTGTCAACCCGGGAAGGAAGAGAAGCATGCCGGCACCGAGGAAATACCCCGATGAGCTGCGCGAACGAGCGATCCGGATGGCCGTGGAGGCCCGCCGGGACCCGGCCACCCGCGATGGGGCCATCGCCCGGATCGGCGACCAGCTCGGCATCGACCGCGAGACGCTGCGCAACCGGGTCCCCCAGGCCGAGACCAACGGCGGCGACCGCCCCGGCACCACCACCGACCAGGCCCGGCGCATCGCCGAGCTGGAGCGGGAGAACCGGGAGCCGCGCCGCGCCAACGCGATCCTCAGATCCGCGTCGGCTTTCTTCGCGGCGGAGCTCGACCGCCCGCACACCGGGTAGTCGCCCACGTCGACGCCCACCGCCAAGAGTTCGGGGTCGAGCCGATCTGCAGGGTGCTGCAGTTCGCCCCGTCCACCTACTACGCGGCCAAGACCCGGCCGCCCTCGGCCCGCTCACGCACCGACGCGGCCACGACCGAGGCGATCAGGCGGGTGCACGCCGACAACCACGGGGTCTAGGGGGTGCGCAAGGTCCACGCCGAACTCAACCGGCAGGGCCGGCGCGTGGCCCGCTGCACCGTCCACCGGCTGATGCGGGCGGCCGGGCCGCGCGGCATCGCCCGCGCCAAGACCCCGCGCACCACGAGGCCCGCACCCGTCCCTGACACGCGTCCGGACCTGGTGCAGCGCGCGTTCACCGCCGGCGGGCCCGACCGGCTCCGGGTCGCCGACATGCCCTCCTCGCCCGCCCTCGGGCAGGAGGGGCCCTCTATATCCGCACCTTCGCCGGCTGGTGCTGCGCGGCGTTCGTGATCGATGTGTTCTCCCGCCGGGTGGTGGGATGGCAGGTCTCCAGGTCGCTGCGCACCGAGCCGGCGCTGGACGCGCTGGAGATGGCGGTATGGAACCGCGAGCACGTGGGGCGGAGCCTGGACGGGCTGGTCCACCACTCCGACCGCGGGGCGCAGTATCTGGCGGTGCGCTATACCCGGCGCCTGGCCGAGGCCGGGGCGGTGGCCTCGGTCGGGACCACCGGGGACTCCTACGACAACGCCCTGGCCGAGGCGTTCCACTCGCTGCTCAAGGCCGAGCTGGTGCGCAACCTGGGGCCCTGGAAGGACATCGACGGAGTGGAGATCGCGGTGGCCGAGTACGTCGACTGGTTCAACCACCGCCGCCTGCACGGCGAGATCGGCCTGGTCCCGCCGGCCGAGTTCGAAGCAGACTTCTACCAGCACGATCACGCCTCAACAGAGGCCGAGGCGTTGCTTACCAGCCTCCACTAAACCCGATACGGAACACCATAGGTGCGTGCGGCCTTCCCACAGCCGGTCCGGCAGATCAGCCCCGCCGTCACCGCCGGCGCCAGGTTCCCGGCGAGCAGATAGGCGGCCCGGGCGGCCGTCTTCTCACCGGAGTCGGGCCGGACCGGCTGCAGCACGACGCGCCCGGGTCCCCGTAAGCCGCTGGCCGGCCCCCTTCCTTGCGCGTACGCCGGCTCGGCCCACCGCTGCACGGCCAGTCCGACGTTGCCATCGATGGTGGCCCCGCTTCGGCCTGCGCGGGGCTCCTCATCGATGCCCCCGATCTCCGCGCTGCACCCGAACCAGCGCGCGGCCACCGCGTGGCCGCGCTGCCGGAGCGCCGCGTCCTCGAGCCTCTTGAAGCCCGCGTGGGCCACCTGCGGGTGGGCGGACATGATCACCGTCGCCAGCATGATGACCGACTTCTCGCCATCGGTGTCGGACAGGACCTCCGGCAGCCGTCCCGCCGCTTCCCCGGTGCCGGCCGCGGTCTCCGAGCCGGGACGCTCGACAATCTAGGACCTTCTTGGCGGAATCCGTCCCGTCCGGCCCCGAACTCACCCCACCACGCCACCGAAGCGCCCCTCCGCACTCATCGGGTCAGCCAGTCCCGCCATGCCTGGGCACCGGTGCCCACCTCCTCAGGGATCCCGATACGGGCCAGTGCACCGGGATAGCAGCGCTCATAGACGGCATTGCACCGGACGGCGAGCTCGGGGGCGCGCAGCAGCCATGGGGCGGGCAGCCGCCGCGCCCGCAGCACCATTCCGTAGACCTCCCCGCTGTCGGCGCCGATCAGTTCTCCTTCGACCACGCCCCGGCGGATGAGTCCCGCGACCAGCGCCGCCCGCTCCTCCTCACGCCCCACCGGCCACGGTTGGTCCTCATCGGGGACCGGGTCGCCCTCCACGATCGCCGGCAGGCTCCAGGAGGGGGCCGACGGCGCATAGCTCACCGAGGCCGCCAGCCAGGGAAGACCGAGCAGCGCCGCGGTGTGGACGCGGTGATTGCCGTTGGCGCCGACTGCATAGACCGGCCCTTCCCAACCGGGGATCCGCACCAGATGTATCTCGTCGCTGACGAACAGCTCCTCGGTGAAGGAACCGGGGTCTGGGCCCTCTCGCAGCGCCGCGGCGATCTGGGCGGATACCTCGGGGCGATGATCGCCGAACCGGCCCCATCGCGGGTGCCAGGTCGCCACTACCAGACGGGTCGGCACCCACTCTGCGCTCTCCCACCTCCCCCAATGGTCGGGATTGCGGGGTTCACCGACGTCGCCGATGGCCTGGCAGTCCTCTACCTGCGGTGACCGGGCGTCCAGGGCTGCGGCGCGCCCGCCAAGCAGCGCCTGCAGGTCCTTGTCGGAAAGGCTGGCCAGCTCGGCCGAGGTCTTCTCCACCGCCGCCAGGTGCTCCTCAAGGCAGGGGCCGCCCGCGGCCACCAGCTCATCGGTGCCGACACCGGCCCCTGCCGGCAGGGCCACCGCGCCGTACCGTGGCCGCAGTGCCCCTGAAGCGGGAGGATCCTCGGTGACGGTGATCTCGGGTACCTGAGGGGACAGGCAGGAGGCCAGGGTGTAGGCGGCCGAAGCGGGGGTGGGGGCGGTTCCCCAGCCGCGCAGCGGCCCCCGCCCGGAGGGGTCAGGGTCGAGGCGGTGGGCGGTGAACCCTCCGTCGGGGCGGTAGCCGATACTCCACCGGCCCGCCGCCGGAGCCGGTTCGGGGCGCACCTGCTCCAGCTCGGCGTCCACGATGCGGGCCCGGTGCACGGCCAGGCGGCCCTGCAAGAGACCGGGGTCTTCCTCAGGGCAGGGGGCCAGGTCGTGGTGCTTGGCCCCGGCGAGCAGTGCTCGCAGCTGTGCGACCTCCTCGGCCAGGGCGCTGATCCGGCCGGACAGGCAGGCTGTTTCAAGGTCACCGATGGCCTTCAGCTCGGTGGCGGCCCGGTGCAGCAGAGTCTGGGCGGTGGCCGCGCGCGAGCACGCCGGTCCCCACCCTGAGGCGGCCGGGGCGGGGGCGTCGGGTAGGACGACCAGCGCCAGACGGGTGCGCTCACCGGCCGGAACCCAGCGGGCCAACCGCGGCACGAGGTGTTGGGCGGCCGCTGCCTGCAGGCGGCCGGAGTGCGGGGGCCGCCCGGCCCCGGTCGTGGTCGTGCACGGCTCACCGGGATGGGCGGCGCAGGAGGGGCAAGGCGGGGAGTACAGGCTCATGAGGGGACTGTAGGCCGCCGACCGGGGCGGCGCCGAGGGTTCACCACACCGCCCCGGCCGCTGCGCCCTGCCGGCAGTCCTCCTGTTCCTCGGCCGCTTCGGCCGACCGAGGACCTCCGCGGCACATCGTCTCGATGCAGGTACAAGAGGAAGGGTGCGGATCTTCCGTTTCCTCCCCCTCATACTCCCGGCGATACCGCGCGTGCCCGTCGACCTGCCGCCCCTGCTATGGCGGGCCCCACCGGAGCCTGCAGTCGGCGACTCCGCAGCGCCTCAGCCCTTCCGCCCGCATCCGGAGCCGCCACTCCCGGTGGGGGTAGGCCAGGCGCCACCAAGCGCTCCTCCAGGCGTCCACCGCCTGCTCGCCGACCCCGCAGGCCCGCACGTAGGCGGCCACCACGGCCAGGCTGGCACTGCGATCTCCACGCAGGACCGCGCCCACCGTCGACCGGGTGAGCCTCCTACTGCTGTCCCTCCGGGCGACCTCCCTCTGGGAGAGCCCTCTCTGGACGCGCAGCCCGTCCAGAGCCCGGAGGAAGTCGCGGTAGTCCGCCATCCCCCGCGGGGGCATGCCCCCGGCAGCGCAGCCCCGCAGGTCCCGCTCGAGCTCCTGCTGCAGGGCATGAGCGCGCTCCCAGCGCTGCTCCGTCTGCTCGATGCCCACCCCGACCAGCTCAGCGATCCGCCTGACCCTCTCCAGGGGCGGCAGCTCCCTCCCGGACAGGGCCCGCGACACCCTGGAGCGGTCGCACATGAGATGGGCGGCGACCTGCCTCTGGGTCAGCCCCTGCTCGCGCATCCGCCTCCGCAGGGGCCAGACGAGGTCCGCCAGCGCCCCAGCAGGGGCAGACCACGAGTACACGGCATCTCCCCCTCCTCCCGGACATGACACGAGGAGCTCCTCTCCCACTCGCTCACCGCGGCCTGCGATCGGCCGGTACGACAGGAGACTGCACCATGGTCCGCCCTCACGCCCCAGGCAGCGGCCGGCTGTGCGGGAGTGGCTACAAACACCTTCTCCTCAAGAGATAAGGCCAGGTCAGCGCCCACTAGAGGTCGTCGGAGGGACCGCCGGAAAAGTTTTTGTGCGTTTTCCTGCGACAGGCTCCTGGGAGGGGCTGCTCCTCTTCTCCGCGCACTCTCAGAACCTGCAGGTGCCCATGAAGCACGGGCCGCATCCCTCGACCGCTCCAACACAGGCCTTCTTAGCGGTGGAGGGGATTTCCGGTCGTCTGCTGCCAACCGCTGGGATGTCGGTCAGGGCGCCGGTGTCCCTGGAGGGCTCTGCCACGGTCCGACCGGCAGAGCTGCGGGGCACTCGCCTCGTTCTCCACTGCCGCGAGGTGCTCCGCCGTCGCCGAAAGGCGATAGAAAAGACAGGAAACGGTGCCACCTCAATACGGAAGATCCATGTCCCAAACCTTCTGCGTCTATGTCCCCCAGAAGTCGCTCGAGAACTTCGACATCGGCCGCGCCCAGCAGACCTGGGGGTGGCTTCCCGAGGCTCTCCAGAACAAGGTCGGCGGAGTGCCGGCCGACCAGATGGCCGCCTCCATGCAGCCCGGGGACACCATCCTCCTCGGCCACCACGCCAACGTCGGACCCCGCGTGCCCCACGGCCACATGGCCGACGCGGTGTTCGTACGCGTCGTGACCGGGAGGATCGAGGGAGCGCTGCATGAGGACGCCTCCCAGCTGTGGCCCAACGCCGTCTATGACAAGCGCGTCAAGTTCGAGCTCGTCAGCGAGACCGATGACGTTCCGGTGGCTTCCCTGGGCGGCCCTCAGGTCGCCGAGGCGTTCCGCCTGTCGGGCATCCACCGCGGCGTTCCCGTGATGGTGGATGAGAGCAAGCAGGAGCTGGCCGCAGCATTCGCCCTTCTCGACTCCGACCCGCAGGAACAGGATGAGGCGGACCAGCCCGACCCCGCTTCCTCCGGGCACATCGCCCACACCGGGGCCGTGGACACCGTCATCCTGGCCAAGGCCCGCGCCGAACACCGCAAGCTCAAGCAACAGAAGTTCGGCAAGGCCCCCACCATCGAGTGCTCGCTGTGCGGGCGGACCCTCCCGCGGCGGCTGGTGCGCGCCGCGCACATCAAAGCCCGCAAGCACTGCACCGACATGGAGTTCTTCGACGTCGCCAACCTGATGCCGGCATGCGCGCTGGGCTGCGACGAGCTGTTCGAACACGGCCACATCTACGTCGACGGCGAAGGGGTCATCCGTCCCGGGAGCAATACCACCGCGACGAAAGACTTGCAGAAGGCCGTGTCCCTTCTCGAAGGGAAGGAGTGCGCGGCCTTCTCCGACGACAGCAGTGCCTACTTCGCCTTCCACCGGCAGAAGACGGCCCATCCGGTGTAGGCACCGGTTCCACCGCCTCGCGAACGGAAAAGCCCGCACCGCCGCTCGTGCCCGCTGATGTCCTCAAGGGGCCGTAGGCGATCACCCGGGTCGCCTCGACGCCTTGCAGGAAGGCGATTTTCAGTGCCCCGGTGCTCCATCGATCCGCTCGCCTCCTTCGCACAGTCCCTGCGGGGCCGCGCTGCCGCAATGGCAGGCGCGGCCCTGCCGCTGGAAGGCCCCGGACCCACCCGGGTTCTAAGCGCCTTTCCTGAAGTCTTGCGCGTAACCAGACCAGGGCGCGGCGACAGACGCCCGTTGACAAGGACCCCGTCGGGAGTTGGATCGAGGTTGGAAGACCATCCCACTACCCGGCAGGGTCGTGATCAGTATGCGCCCGCCCACCCCCCGAACCCGCGGACGGCCCAGCTGCACCGCCACCTGCGCGGCCCATGGCGCCAGGCCACACGAGCGGTCATGGTCCTGCTGTCCCTGCACGGCCTGCCACCCGCCCTCATCGCCGACCTGCTGGACTACGACCCCGCCACCATGCGCCGCTGGATCAACCGCTACAACCACGAAGGCCTGGCAGCCCTGGCCGACCGGCCCCGCCCCGGGCGCCCCCGCCTGGGCGGCCCACACCTGCTCAGGCGCATCACCGCCCTGCTCACACGCCCCGGACCATGGACGCTTTCGCGCCTGTGGCGCTACCTGGGCCGGCCGCGCTTGAGCCCGCGCACCCTGTACCGCCGGGTGCGCCAGATCGCGGTGTGGCGCCGCCCCAAAGCCGTGGCTCGCGGCGATCCCGCACGCCAGGCCGTGCCGCGCCCTCACCGCACGAATACGCCTGCTCCCGGCCGGATCCGCCATCTGGGTCGCAGACGAGACCCACCTGCACCTGCTGTCCGCTCTGCGCGCTCTGCGCGCCACCTGGACACTGCGCGGGCACTGTCCGCGCATCCTCACCCCTGCCAGGAACCGGCAGATCACGGTGCTGGGAGCGCTGGAGGTGAACACCGGACGAGGGGTCTACCGGCTGGGCAGGCGGCGCGCGGCCGACTTCGTCGCAGCGCTGGAGCAGGTGCTGGCGGTCTTCCCGCACGCCCCGGCGGTCGTGGTGATCTGCGACAACGACAGCATCCACCACGCCCGCGCGGTGCGGGAGTTCGTGGAGGCCCACCCGGGCCTGCACGCGTGGTTCGGGGCGCGCTACAGCCCGCACGACAACCCGGCCGAGCGCGTCTGGGCCGCGCTCAAGGCGTTCATCGCCAACACCGCGGTGAGCTGGCCGGGTCGCCGGCGGCAGGTGCATGCCTTCTTCCGTGCTCGTTCGCCCGGCCAGCTACTTGCCGGCGCCGCGCCCTGGACCAGCCCGTGGTTCCCTGCTGGTTACGCGCAAGATTTCAGGAAAGGCGCTCAGCCGAGGCCGCCTTTGTCGCGGAGCCACCACACGAACCGGATGATCGCGAGGCCGGTCTGCATGATGGAGAGGACAAGCCGGGCGATCCACGATGCGGTGGGCTCACCGAGGTTCTCCTTCTTCTCCCTCAAGGCAATCACCTCCTTCCCGGGGCGGTGGCCCCGCGCGGCTGGTCACCGTCTCGGGAAGGGTGAGGCTCGATTCCTGTGTCGGCCGCGCAGGGCTTCGCGGCGGGGTCAAGGCAGGTCGATCTCGTCGGCGAGCAGCATCCGCAGCGCCGGTGCGCGAGCAGCGCGACGCCCTCCTCCGACCCCGCATGTGGTAGCCGTCGGCCCGCGGCGAAGCGGGCGAAGTCAGCTGGCCCGTCCGGGAAGGCCGGCACCGGGACCGGGATCGCGGAGAGCAGCGGCCGGAGGCGCAGCGGGGGCAGCTCGCCGGGGTCAGTCAGCCGCACGCCGAGCCGGGTGTTGCGGGGCAGCCCGGTGCCCGCGCCGGCCGGGAAGTCCAGTCGGGCCCGGTAGGTGTCGATGTGCCCGCGGTGCCACTGGCGGCGCGGCAGCGGGTTGAGGATCGCGGTGCAGTGCCGCCGCGCCCACCGCGCCAGTCGGACGTGCATCCGCCCCGACCGCCGCTCCTCCGACATCCCGTCGGTGCACAGCAGCAGGTCGGCGACCGAGGGCGGCGGTCACCTGCACCGCCCACTTCCGCTCCCGGGCCCTCCGCACCGGCTCTCCGCTCACCCTGCCGGACCTGCCGCGCGCACCGCTCGCTCATCTGCTGCTGGCGCGCCGCCCTTTCCTTTTCGCTCTGGGCCGTCTTCACCATCGCTGCAGCCCGCAGCGTCGCCCCTCGCCACCTTCCCTTCCTCCGGGCTGCGTCCAGGCACTGGGCCCGCGGCCGGGTTCACGGCGCCCTCGGCCCCGCCGCCTCACCCGCCGAAGACCCCCGGCACGGGAGGGCGACAGGCGGCCGCGCGCCTTTCCGGAGCTCAAGGCCGGAGGGCGTGGGCGGTGCACCTGAAGAGGACTGCGCGAAGAGATTCTGAAAGGTCTCCAAAACCTCGTGAACAGGACCCGGCGAGCATCTGCCGGTTCACCCCCGAAGGCCTCCGCTCCGCCGCACACGGGGCGGCCGCACTGATATCGGAGGATGAGGATATGAGGAATATCGATCCTGAGACCCCTGACGCGATGGTCGCCGACGTCCTGGCGCAGACGGCGTCCCTGGTCGCCGGGAAGTACGGGCGCCTGGCGATGAAGGCCCCCACCCCCGAGGCCAAGGAGGCCGCGAAGGCCAAGATGGCCGACGCCTGGGACAGCGCCTACCAGAACCTCGGCAGGGACGGCATGATCGCCGAGATCCAGCGCCTGCGCTCCCTGCTCGACGAGCTCGAGGGCGCCCCCGATGACCGATGACGCCTACCAGGCCGAGGAAGGCGTCCTCCGCGGATCCTCGGTGACCGCGTCGAGAAGGGCCTCCGTGCTTCGCCGTGCCGGGGCGGGCACGACAGGCTTTTGGAGGCGACCGGCCGTTCGTGATGTCGAGATCGTAAGGACCTGTGATGGAAGAGGCCGTTCGCTCCCTGCCAGGGAACGAGGCCCTGCTATTCACCTGGTCGTGTCTGGAAACGTCGAAGGCCTTCTACCGCGCACTCGCCTCACCCGCCCAGCGCGGCTTTCTCGACGCCTTCACCGGAGAGATGCTCCGAGCCGCATCCGGCGACGGCTCCCCCTCCCCAGTCGTCTTGGACTCCCTACTGGGCCAGCTGTGGCCCGACGATCCGGACGAGGAGGAGGACGTGGAGCTCTACGGTCCGGCCTATTGCAAGTATTCACCGCTCAGGCTGACCCGGCTCGCCACCTGGGAGCTGGCCGGCGGCTCCTTCAGGTGGGCCGCCGTGGTGTGCGGAGGCGCCCTCCTGGAGGAGCTGAGGGGCGTGCAGGCCAACATCGACAACACCCCGGACTTTTCCACCGGCCTGGTGGCCGAGCAGAAGGCGGCCTTCTCCCGCATCGTCGAGACGCTGCGCTCCCCGGCCCCGCTGCCGTCGAAGGCCGAGCGGGTCGTCTCATCCGCCAGAGCCCAGGCGGCCCGCCTCGAAGCGGTCTGGCTCCCCCGGTGGATTTCGGCGAACGGCTGGTCGGAGGAGATGCTCGCCCAAGCACGGAACAACTGACCACCGGCTCCGAGAGCGCTCGGCCCCTGACGGCGGTCCGGCGGCAACCGGCTTCACCGGCATCCCCAGGATGCCGCTGGGTGTCCGGTCAACGGCGCCGCTGATGTCGAACGGGTTCCGATGATGGGGCTCGAGAAGCCAGCGGTACACATGCAGGCGTGGATGTGCCGACGCGACACCCAGCGTCCGAACCAGGGGACACCGGGATCCTTCCGACCGCGATCCGCACGGGCTGGACTCCCCTGCGTATACGGGGACGACCGGGCCAGGAGCCGGATCGCCTAAGTGCGCTGGGAACTACCCCCGCGCATGCGGAGCAGGGATCGCTCAAAATGGTGTTCTTCCTGGTGGTGCGTGTTCACAGAGTCACCGGCATGCCGCAACCGGTCACCCCGCTCTCGTTTCGGGAGATCCGCGCCCGGGGACGGCTGAACACGTCCGGCCGTTCCCCCGACTCCGGAGGTGCCGCAGTGAGCAAGCACGACGACCCGTCCCGCTGGGACGGCCACAAGGACAAGCCCGTTCCTCCGCCGACCCCCGACGGAGGAGGAAGCGGCGGCGGGAAGCACGAGAGGGACGAAGACGGTAAGTGATCCCTGAGGAGCTTCAGGCCCGCTTGGCCGGGAAGATGCCCCCGGAATGGCGGGCCGCGTTCATGGCCGTCCCCCGGCACCTGTTCATCCCGGACACTGTCTGGGTCCGCGAAGAAGGCCGCCCCGCCCCGCTGGACAGAGCCGACTCCCCGGAGCGGTGGCTGGAGGTCTGCTACAGCGACGAGCCCATCGCCGTGCAGCTGGACGACGGCGAAGGCGGCGGGCGCGGCTACGTGACGTCATCGGCGTCCATGCCCAGCGTTGTCGCGCTCATGCTGGACGCCGCAGAGCTGCACCCGGGGAACCGGGTCTTGGAGATCGGCACCGGGACCGGGTTCAACGCCGCCCTGATCGCCTCCCGTGTGGGAGTCGACAACACGACCACGGTCGAGGTCGACGCCGAGTTGGCCGAGCAGGCCCGCGAAGCGCTGAAGAACGCCGGATGGCCGGTGGAGACCGTGGCCGCGGACGGGACCCGGGGCCACCCGCCGGACGCCCCCTACGACCGGGTCCTGTCCACCGCATCGGTCCACGAGGTCCCCTATCCGTGGATCGAGCAGACCACCCCCGGAGGGAAGGTGGTCACCCCCTGGGGAACCGCCTTCCACAGCGGCGCCCTGCTCCGCCTGCACGTCAGCGGCGACGGGACCGCCTCGGGCCGCTTCGACGGCGACACCGGGTTCATGTGGGTCCGCAACCAGCGCCCCCCGCACGGCGCGGTGGAGGACCGGGTGCGCCCCGAGCACGACCACGCCGAGACGGTCACCGATATCCACCCCTACGAGCCGGTCGGGGACTTCTCCGCCTCGTTCGCGATCGGCGCCCTGGTCCCGGGGATGACTTCGACACTGGTCTACGACCGGGACGATCCCGCTTCCCAGCGCTACACCGTCTACCTCATGGACCCCGGGTCCGGGTCGTGGGCCTCCTGGCGCATCCAGCCGGGCCCCCGCGCATACGCGGTGAAGCAGCACGGACCCCGCAGCCTCTTCGATGAACTGGCCCGCGCCTACCAGTGGTGGAAGGACGCCGGAGAGCCCGACCACACCCGCTTCGGCCTCACCGTCACCCCACGCCGGCAAACCGTGTGGCTGGACGACCCGGCGCACCCGGTGGCCTAGTACTGCAACGACACTTCGTGATGCACTCTGCGTCTGTAATGGCTGCTGCGAGCTCGGGCCTGGCTTCTTCTTCGCCACTGGGACCAGGCAAGGGCGTGCCGGGAACCGTTGCGAACCGGAAAGGTGATGCGGTTGAAGAGCCGCCGGGCCTCGTTCATCGTCACGGGCGCCAGGGGATGGCCGGCTACAGTCTCCGCATCCCCCTTTTTGCCTCCGCTCGCAGGATGGCGAGAAAGGCGAGGGCGGCCATGGACAGGGTTATATGCCGATACCATGCGGTGTAGCCGCGGACCTGGTAGTGGTCGAGTCCGGTTTCATTCTTCGCGGCCTGGAAACACTCCTCGACCATCCACCGCGATCCCGCGACCCGCGCAATCTCTTCCAGCGCCGTCCCCGCCGGGCAGAAGCAGATGTAGTAGGCGATGTCCGCGGGGTCGGCGATACTGCGCCGCGCCAGCAGCCAATGGTCCCATCCTTCACGCCTGAAGGGCCGGACCGCAGCTGCGGCCCAGTCGTAGACGCGCGGGCCGCGGGCGCCGCCGCCGCAGCTCAGGCGCTCCCATGCCTCGTCAGGCAAGTCGCTGACCAACTGGTGCGCACGGGCCTGGCCGAAGAATTCCATCGTGATGACCATCTGCGATTTCGGGACGGCCAGGACATGGGGGATGTCGTGGGATTCCAGCCACACCCGGATACGGCTCGTCTGGCCATAGAGTTCATCCGCGGTCACCCATCCGAACGGGATTCCCGCCCCCGCCGCGCGCTGGAGCATGCGTAGGCCCATGTCCGGCTTGGTGGCGAAATCGATGTCATCGCCGATTCCGGCGGCCCGGCAGCGCTCCCGGTCCTCGGTCCAGGACTTGGGAAGGTAGAGTTCCCGGTCGATCAGCGCTCGCCCCCGGTCCGACCCATAGGCCAGGAACACTCCGATCTGGGAATTCTCGATCCGGCCGGCCGTCCCTGAGTACTGGCGCGCCACGCCGGCGGACCGGACCCCTTTCTTGAGGAATCCCGTCTCGTCGAGAATGAGGACTCCTCGTTCGGGGTCGCCGATATGCTCCATCACCGCATCGCGGACATCATCGCGCAACGCGTCTGCGTCCCACAGGTAGTGGTTCAGCAGCCGCTGCATGCCCTGGGGGCCGTCGTCCCCCGCGGCCTCCGCCAGGGTCCAGCCGTTCTTCCGCTCTGTCTCGCTCAGCAGTCCCCGCAGGTAGGACACCATCCGCCGCCGGGGTTCCACCCGCCCGAAACGTCCCGCGAACCGGGCCGTGAAGTCAAGAAACGCATCTGACCGGCCTTCGATTGTCTGCTTCACCACGATGCGGTCAACGATGCCACGTCCCCCCGCATCACGGAGTGTCGTTGCAGTACTAGGTCCTGTCTGGAGTTCGGATCACCAGTTCGGCAGATCGCCTGCGCACCGGGAGAGGGCCTTGATAGAGCATCTGCCATGGCACGAGGCGACCTCACCGACGAACAATGGGCCCTGATCGAGCCCCATCTCCCGATCGCCGCGGTCGGCCCGGTCCCCGACCTGCGCAAACACTTCAACGCGGTGATGTGGCGGTTCCGCGCCGGCGCCCCCTGGCGCGACCTGCCCGCTGAGTTCGGGCCCTGGCAGAGCGCCTATGACCGCTTCCGCATCTGGGCGCGGCAGGGCGTCTTCCAGCAGCTGATGGAGGCGGTGATCGCCCAGGCCGCCGCACGCGGCCAGACCGATCTGGGCCTGGTCAGCGTGGACTCCTCAACCGCCCGGGCCCACCACCACGCCGCCGGGATGGCCCTGGCCCCCGAGCAGCTGGCGGCCCTGGAAGCGGCCGCCGAGGCCGAAAAGGGGGCGGGGCGAAGGGACAACAGCCCCAAGACGGACAGGCGGGCGCCGAGCGCCGGCGCCTGCGCCGGCGGCGCAGGGCCCGTTTGAAAGCCGCAGGGCTGGGGCGTTCCCGGGGCGGGCTGACCAGCAAGATCCATCTGGCCGCCGACCGGCGCTGCCGCCCGCTCTGCTTCGTCCTCACCCCCGGCCAGGCCGGCGACAGCCCGCAGTTCGTCCCGGTCCTGGGGCGGGTGAAGGTGCGCGGACCCCTCGGGCGCCCCCGGACCCGGCCGGGCGCGGTGGCCGCCGACAAGGCCTACTCCTCCCGGCGCAACCGCGGCTACCTGCGGCGGCGCGGCATCCGGGCTGTGATCCCGGAGAAGGACGACCAGTCCGCCGGCCGCAAGAGGCGCGGCAGCGCCGGCGGGCGGCCGGTCTCCTGCGACGGCGCCCTTTATGCCGAGCGCAACACGGTCGAGCGGTGCATCAACCGGCTCCGGAACCGGCGCGGTATCGCGTTCCGCTTCGACAAGACCCCGCAGAGCTATGAGGCCGGGCTGCACCTGTGCGGTGCGATGCTGTGGATCCGCAGCATCACACCGCGTTCATGACCCGAACTCCAGACAGGACCTAGTGCGGTGACTGAAAAGGTTCACCGGGTTGGGGGTCATGCCGCGGTGGCCGGTGGGCGCCCTCCCCAGCGCAGGCCTTTCTCGCTACGCGCCCGGGCCCGCTCGCGGCGTTGGGCCGTGAGCACGTCCGGGTCGCGGGCGTTGGCGTTGCGCCACCGCAGGTAGGCGTGCAGCGCCCGGGTCTGCACCGTGTGGTCGGGGTGGTGGGAGTTGGCGATGGTGAACCGGCGCAGCGGCCCGAAGTGCGCCTCGATCGGGTTGGCCCAGGAGGCGTAGGTGGGGGTGAAGCACGACTCGACCTTGTTGCGCCTGGCCCAGGCACGGATCGCGGGTCCTTTGTGTGCGGACAGGTTGTCCATGATCACGTAGACGGGTGCGCCGTCCGGGCGGGCCGAGCGGATCGACTTGAGCGCCTTGAGCGTGTTCGCGCCGCCTTTGCGCCGGTGGTTGATGCCCCACAGGGTGTCGGAGCCCACCGGGTAGCAGCCGTGGAAGTAGGTGATGCCGTGGGTGCGCCGGTAGGTGGCCGGGATCCGGTCCGGGCGGTTGCGTGGGGCCCAGCCGGCGCCGTGGGCGGGGCGGATACCGAGCGGCCCGAACTCGTCGAAGGCGAAGGTCCGGTCGGGGAAGTGGGTGGTGACGTGCTCGATCCGCTCCAGCTTGGTGTCCGCCTCGGGGTCGGGTGGGTCCTTCCAGGTGCGGGTGCGCTGGAAGGTGGCGCCGCGGCGGTGCAGGATGCGGCGCAGCGTTTCACGGCTGATGCGCAGCGGTTGTCGGGGGTCTTGGCGCAGGTGGTCGGTGAGTTTGCGGATTGACCAGTGGGTGAAGGGTTTGCCGAGTGCGGTGGGGCGGGTGGTGGCCGTCGTGGCGACGTGTTCTTCCTGCTCGGTATTGAGTAGGCGGGGACGGCCTCCCGCCCGGTTAGGGTCCAGGCAGTCCAGGCCGATCCGGTTGAAGCGGTGGATCACGTCTCGCACGGTGTCCTCGTCCGCGGCGAACAACGCGGCCTTGACCGGGTTGTGGTCCCGCCCGATCCAGATCCAGTCGAGGAGCCGATCCCGGTCGAGCGCGTCACGCAGGACGTCCGGATGGTAGCTCTCGGCCAAGGTCCGCGCATAGGTGGTGGTGGGGCGGGCAATGAAGCGAACCCGGTCGTCGGCGAACCGTTCGATCGAACCGCCGGGAGCCAGGAGGAAGGCGCGGTGGCGGGTGAGGGTCCGGTAGGTGTCAGTGAAGCCGGCCACGACCTCTTCGAGGTAGGCGAGCGGCTCCGCGGCGGTCCCGTCGAGGACGGGTCGGTTGTCGCCGCCCGGAATGACCTGCCGGCCGCGCTCCAGCCGCATCTCGTCCGACCCGTAGTCCTCCCAGCGGGGCATGAGGAAAGGTGTCTCTTGGCCGCCCGGCCCACCGAGCCCGCTCGTCTCTGTCCCGGTGTCCTGGTCGTCTCCGTTGAGGTACCTCCGCCGGGGGAGGAGCCCGGTCTGCAGCACCGACTCGCCCAGCACCGTGTTGGCCGGGGCGACAGAACCGGTCCCCCTCCAGTGGTTGGGATGGAACAGGGTCTCCAGGTCCACCAGGACCGGGTGCGGGCCGGCCGCGATGAGGTTCTCGAAATGGAAGTCCACCGCGTGCAGCACATGCAGCAGCACGAGGTATCCGCCCTGGCGCCGGTAGAACTCGCTGACCTCTTCGGCCGAGGCACACGCCTGGGCCTCGACGAACTCTGCCCAGCCGTGGTCTCCGCGATCGAGCACGCTCAGGACGCGGAACCGCGGTCCCCGGCCGTGGGCGTTCACCCACTCCAGTAGCTCCTGGAAATGGACGTCGACCGACATCGGGCGCGGCTTGTAGACGATTCTGGTGCCGGAGTCGAACAGCAGCGCGCTCACACTGCGCCCGTCAGCGTGCCGGTCGCCCATGCCGGACGCGACGCCCACCAGGGTCGTCGCGCTCTCTGGAACGTCCAGGGCGGTGCGGATGTCGGTCCAATCGGCCGCCAGGTCCGCCAGGAGGCCGAGCGCGGCGCGCACCCACTGGTCGACCCTGGTGGCCGCCTGCGGGGCAAGGACCGGGTACTCGGCGAGGATCGTGCGCGCGAGGCCCGGATCCCGCAGGGACCCGATGAACTCCTGGAAGCGCTCCTCAGGGCTGGGGGCGGTGAGGCGCCCTTCCAAGCGGGCGACGTTCAGCTCTAAGACCATGGTCCGGCTGAGGAGCACCGTCAGGTCCCTGTGCAGCGCCTGGAGGAGGTCGCGCTCGATGGCGTCGCCCGCGATCCGCAGGGGCAGCCTCGCCCCGATCTCTTCGACGCCGGCACGCAGCCGCTCCCGCCCCCGGTCGATCAGCGGGCCGAGCAGGACGAGGAAACCCTCCAACGCGGCGGAGTCTCCGCTGTCCGCCGCCCCCTCTGACCGCGGCGGGGCCGTCCGATCCAGCGTGGCCCGGGGTGGGAACGCCTCCTCCAGCTCCGTGTACCAGCCCGGTACGTTCCCCAGGCTTTCCAGCACGGCTTCCGAGGGTTCGTCAATCATGCGCAGTAGCCGTCCGGGGCTGAGCCCGTCGCATGCCAGCCGCTCCTCCAGCAGGATGTCCTCCCCGTTGAAGGGGTGCTGTGCCAGCCACTTCTCGAACTTGCGGTGGGCCTGGGGACTGACGGCATTGCCGCGGGTGCTCGGCCCGTCGGCCCCTCGGTGGAACGCCCCGGCACGTTCCCGCAGGCTGAGAGCTGCCCACCACGGTGCGGTGACCGCGGCACCCGCCTGGCGAAAGGTGCTCTCCGGGGACCGAAAGCTCATCTTCTCGGCACACTCCTCGTCATCCGTGGCAGCCCGCCGGCATCGTGTGTTCGACGCGCAGTGCCTTTCGGTGTCCCAAAGACCGGTTTCTGTGCCCGAGGTCTTCCGTCTCGGCCTGCTCCGCCCGTTTTATCGGTAGGGGGCGGTGGGGGATTGCTCTACGACGAAGAGAAACATAGGCAGTTCTTGTGGAATCGGAGTCGTGCCGCGGTGGAATCTAAATGGCTCGTGTTTGCATTCGGTGGAGCCGTCCACCCGCGCCGCTGCCCGAGGTCGAGCCGGCTCGGAGCCCGGAGGAACAGCGGCGCCCGGGAGGGCGTGCTCTCCCGGAAGCGATGGCTGCGCGGCCCTGTGAGCGGTCGACCGGGACCCGTCGTGGAGAGCGGGCTCGCCGGCCTCTCTCCCGGCGGGGAGACCTGCCCCGGGGCGGCTGGCAAGTCCCCGCCGCCGGCGAGGCCGGAGAGAGGCGGCCGATGCCGGGGGCCGGGCGCGGGTTCGGTGGTGCCGGGCGGGTCCGCGATCCGGCCGGCGCGAAGCGCCCTGGGCGAACGGGCACCGCCGCCTGTCCGCTATGCCGGTTTCCAGTGGCCATCTGAACGGTGTCCGGGTTTTAGGGTCTGTTGCTGTCGCAATCGGCATCATCTAGCGTGGTAACACCTGCCGTGCTCGCACATGATTGAGCAGTCTGGGGTTCTGATAAAGCATGACCTCTCCTTCGGATCAGCAGTCGAGTGTTGTGGTGAATTCCAATATCGAACCCGCGATAGAAGTTCGTGACCTGCGATTCCGTTACGGTGAGTTCGAGGCCGTGGCCGGGATATCCTTCGACGTCCTCCCAGGGGAGCTATTCGCCCTGCTCGGCACCAACGGGGCGGGCAAGACCACCACGATCGAGACCCTGGAAGGGTTCTCCCGCCCCAGCGCCGGGCACGTATCGGTACTCGGCCAAGACCCCTACCGCCGTCCCCCGGAGTTCCGGGCCCTCACCAACGCAGTCCTCCAGCACAGCGGGACGTTCCCGGAGTTCACCGTCCAGGAGACCATCGATCTGGCGCGCGGCCTGGCCAGGCATCCGCGACAGCGCGAGGAGCTGCTGGACCGGCTCGGGCTGGCGCATCGGCGCCGCGTCTGGGTCCGCAACCTCTCCGGCGGGGAGCGGCGCCGCCTGGATCTCGCGCTGGCCCTGGCGACACGGCCCCGGGTGCTCTTCCTCGACGAGCCCACTACGGGAATGGACCCGGAAGGCCGGCACGAGGTGTGGGAGGTGCTCAAGGAGACCGTGGCCGAGGGGGTCACGGTGCTGCTCACCACGCACTACCTTGAGGAGGCCGAGCGGCTGGCCGACCGGCTCGCGATCATGCACCGCGGCGAGCTGCGGATCGCCGGAACCGTGGCGGAGGTCCTGGCCCGGTGGGGCGACCGGATCGAGTTCGCGCTGCCTCCCGGGGTCCGCGCCGAGGACCTCCCCTCACTCCGCGGTGCGCGCTGCGCCGTCGCGCCCGATCGCGGTGACACATGGGCCACCTACACGGTCGGCGGGGACGCCGGCGGCGAGATCCGGGAGCGCGCCTACACCGCGACGTCGGCCCTGGTGCACTGGGCCGAGGAGCGGGGGGTGGCACTGCCCTGCCTCAGAGTGCGAAGCGCCTCGCTCGAAGACGTGTTCCTGGAGATCGCACAAGGAGTGCAAGGAAAAGAAGAAGCGGACAGCGGTATGGGCGGCGGGGCGTACCGGTCGGAGATCCCGTCTTCGAGCTCCTCCGCCCCAAGGTGAGTCAAGGAGTTCCCGGTGTCAGGTGAGCATGTCGAAACCCGCCCATCGGTCCGTGCGGACATGGCGGCGGAACCGCCGAAGTGGTCCCGGCAGCTGCTGCAGCTGGTGAGGGCCGAGTTCCGCCAGATCCGGCGGTATCGCACCGCCCTGTTCTACGTTGTCAGCTTCCCGGTGGTCCTCGCCGTCGTCTCACTCATGTCCCAGGGACAGTACGCCGGCTCAGGGGTCGATGCCGGGGCACTGAGCCTGGTCAGCCTGCTGCCGGTGCTGGCCGCCGCCTTCGGTCTGATGCACGTGTCCAACGTCTATGCCGTCCGCAGGGAGGGCTCCATCCTCAAACGGCTGCGGGTCAGCGGTGTCCCGCCCTCCGCGATCATCGGAGCCACCTGCGTGACCATCGTCCTCCTGGTGCTCGCGACGGCCGCGCTCATCGTCGGCCTCGGGATCGCGGCGGCACGCCAGTTCCCGGCCGACCCGGTGATGCTGCTGCTGGCCGTCGTCGCCTCAGGGGGCATCATGACCCTGCTGGGGGTCTGGTTCACCCGGTTCACCAGCAACGCGGAGAGCACCCAGATGGCAAGCCTGATCCCGTTCCTGCTGGTGCTGTTCTGCAGTGGAGCCATGCTCCCCCTGGAGTTCTACTCCGACTGGGTGGCCCGCGCGGTGTGGTTCACCCCCCTTGCGCCGCTCACCGACCTGTACCGCAGCGCCTACTTCGGGCACGACTTCTTCGGTGGACGGGTGAGCGGCGCCGAGGCCCTGGGCGGTGTTGAGCTGTGGCTGGCGGCCGCTCCCGCGCTGCTGGTCACCGCTGGGTGGCTGGTGCTGTCCTGCTATCTGGCGCGGTCGGTCCGCTGGAGCCCGAGGGAGGGGCAGTGACGCGGTCCGCGGCTGCTCCGGCGCTGTCCCCGTCCGTCTCCGCCGGGCGGGGCGGAAGCGCAGGGCCGCCGCGGACCGGCCCTGTTTTCAGATCTAGGCGAGGACACCGCGCAGGGCGGTGATCACCCTGTCCTGGACCTCCTCCGTGAGGGTGGGGTACATCGGTAGCGAGAAGACCTCCCGGGCCAGGGACTCGGTGACGGGGAGGCTCCTTTCGGCGTAGCCGAGATGGGAGAACCCGCGCATCATGTGCACCGGCCACCGGTAGCTCACGCCGAGTTCGATGTCGTGCTCCTGCAGGGCGGTGAGGATCGCGTCCCGCTTCGGATGGCGGACCACGTAGAGGTAATGGGAATGCGTGTTGCCCGGTGCCGTTTCCGGTAGCCGCAGTGCGGTGTCACCCAGCCGCGCCGTATAGCGATCCGCCAGGGCGCGCCGCCGGCCGGCACAGCGGTCGAGCCGGCGGAGCTTGCGCCGGAGGATCTCGGCGTGCACCTCGTCCAACCGGCTGTTGTACGCGGGGATCTCCACGGTGTGCTGGTCCCCGTCCGTCCCGTACTGCCTCAACCGGCGCAGACGCCGGGCGACGGCCGGAGCGGTGGTGAGCACGGCGCCGCCGTCGCCGTAGGCCCCTAGACCTTGGTGGGGTAGAAGGAGAAAGCCGCCGCGTCGGCCATGCTCCCCGCCGGCGCGCCGAGCTGCCGCGCGCCGTGCGCTTGTGCGCAGTCCTCGAGGATCACCAGGCCGTGCGTGTCGGCGATCCTCCGCAGCGCGGTCATGTCCGCGCACTGGCCGTACAGGTGGACCGGTAGGAGGGCCTTCGTGCGTGCCGTGATGGAGGCCGCCGCGTGGGCGGGGTCCATCAGGAAGTCCTCTGCACGCACATCGGCGAAGCCGCCGCCTTTCTGACCTACTCAGGGGATCCGGACAGAAGCCGAACGGGTTCAGCGAGCCATTTTCAACGTGCTTCACGGACCTGCAAGACCAGCACCGCTCGGGCGATCTCTCCGATCCGATAAGGGCAGCAGTGCAGCCTGCGCAGAACGACCCAGATCTTGAGCCGCACATTCGCCCGCTCGCCAGGCCCCCGAAGCCGGGCATGCTCGGAGTCGACTTGCTCTTCCCCGGCGGGCCGTTCCCCTACCCCCACCTATGCGCCCCGAAAAACCATCGCCCCTCAATTCCCATAACAGAGACCGGCCAAAAACCAACAGGAATCCCCCCTCCCCTCCTCCCTCGATCAGACCGACATCCTGAGACGGCCCCCGGCACCCCCGGAACGAAGACCACTTCTGGCCACCCCGCCACGCCCCCAGCCATCCCTTACCGTTTCGCATATGGAACGATCGATCGCCGACCACCGATAAGAGGGAGGGAAATGAGCGACGAAGACCCGGGCGGCGCCGCGGAACTCGAACGACACCCCCGAAACCTGATCGACCTGGGAGAGGCGCTGCCCGGCACCGGCCTGGAGGCGACCGCCGAGGCCCTCCGGCAGAGCGGCCCCTGGCCCGAGGACCTGCGCAACACCCCGCTGATTCTCGACACCGACATCGGCGGCGACCCCGACGACGCCATCGCCGTCGCCGCGGCCGCCCGTCGCGCCCCCGAACTCGCCCTGCTCATCACCACCGACGAGATCGCAGGCGACCACCGAGCCCGCTTCGCACGCCACCTCCTGGACACCCTAGGCCTTCCCGAGCTGCCCGTGGCCGCAGGCGCCGACCTGGGCAACACCCGCTACCACTGCGTGCAAGGACTCACCCCCGATTCGGTCCCCGCTCAGACGCTCGACCCCATCGCGGCCATCCGGGAAATCGCCGCCCGAAGCTCCGGCCCGATCCGCTGGGCGGGAATGGGCCCGATGACCAACCTCGCCCGCCTGTGCCAACAAGCCCCCGAACTCCTTCCACGGCTGCGCCTGACCCAGATGGGCGGCGCCCTGCGCTACCGCGACCCCCGGCAGGCCGAGCACAACCTCCGCCTGGACCCCGAAGCGGTGCGCACCGTACTCGGCCACACCGCGGAGGGCCGCCTGGCGACCCCAGAGCTCATCACCTCCGAGATCACCTTCGTCCCCGACACCGAGATCACCGCCGACCACCCGCTCTACCGCGCACTCGCCTCCCCCGGCGCCCCGGAGTGGGCCGGGCTGCTGGTCGCCGGCATGGACCGCTGGTTCGAGAGGTTCTTCCCCGCCACCAAGCAGCACGACGCTCTCGCCCTGAGCGCCGCCCTGGAGCTGCCCTTCGTCGACTCCGACCCCATGGAACTGGAACTGGACGCGATCGGCCGCACCACCGCCTCCGAGAAGGGCACCAGGGTCCGTGTGAGCACCTCGGCCCACTACCCCGGCTTCATGGCCTGGCTGCACGACACCCTCGACCCCGCCGCTTCACCCGCCGGAGGGGCGCGGGCACGAGAGGAGCGAGGAGTGACCGCGGCCGATGCCCGCGGAGCCGGCCGGTCGGCGGTACCGAGGATCCAGGAGGAGGCGTGATGGAGCCGGCGCTGGAGGAGGCCGTTCACCGCCTGCCGAAGAACGAGGCCCTGCTGTTCACCTGGTCCTGCCTGGAAACGGCGAAGAGCCTCTACAGGGCACTCGCCTCGCCTTCGCAGCTCGCCGCTCTCGATTCCTTCACCGGAGAGATCCTCCGGGCCGCATCCGGTGATGGCTCCCCCTCGCCGGCGGTCTTGGGCTCCCTGCTGGGCGAGCTGTGGCCCGACGATCCGGACGAGGAGGAGGATGTGGAGCTCTACGGCCCGCTCTACTGCAAGTACTCGCTGCTCAGGCTGACCCGGCTCGCCACTTGGGAGATCGCCGGCGCCTCCTGCGGCTGGGCCGCCGTGGTGTGCGGTTGCACCCTCCTGGAGGAGCTGAGGGGGCTGCAGGCCGGCATCGAGGACACCTGCGGCTCTTCCACCGACCTGGTATCGGAACAGAACGCGGCCTTCTCCCGCATCGTCGAGACGCTCCGCTCCCCGCTCCCGCTGCCCTTGAAGACCGACCATGTCGTCTCCTCCGTCGAAGCACGGGCGGCCCGCCTCGAAACGGCCCTGGTCCCCCGATGGATTTCAGCGAAGGGCTGGTCTGCGGAGATGCTCGCCGAAGCACGGAACGGCTGACCGCCGGCCCGGTCGGTGAGGCGCCCCGCTGGTTCCGGCCCCTCTCCCCACGGAGCTTCCCCGCTGCGCCCTACCGGGCACCGAATCGGCGCAGGTTCTCGAAGGCCGCCCCGGAGGGACTCACCCGCCGGGGCCGCGTTTCCGGAAATCGCCTTCTGAATATGCTTCCAGCAATGCCCGTTTCCGAAAGTCGGGCGAATGCGCCCCGAGGAGGGTCCGTGGACCGTTACGAGAACGACGACGACATCGTCGTCTACGACGCGATGAGCGAGACCGCCAACCGGCTGATCGGGAGGTACGTGTCCCTCAGCCGCTCCGCTTCCACCCCGCAGGAGAAGGAGGAGTGGATGCAGCAGGTGTTGCGGGTGCGCGATGAGCGCCGCGGGATCGACCCCGGTGACCGCGCGGCGATGCGCGAGCACATGGACCGGTGGGCCGCCGAGTACCAGCGGCTGGAGAGCTGAGTGGTCCAGGTCCCCGAACACGAACTCGACCGGATCTTCGCCGAGGAGGTGCGCCGCTTCGTCTTCTCCGGCCACCCCAAGCCGACCGGTCGGCCGACGCTGGTCCTGCTGGGTGCCCAGCCGGCCGCGGGCAAGTCCAGCGCGGCCGCCGCCCTGGAGCGGCGGCACCCGGGAGGCGCCCTGGTCCCGCTGACCGGCGATGAGCTCCGTCCCTTCCACCCCGACTACCATTCGATCGTCGCCGAGGACCCGCTGAGGATGCCGAACGCGACGGCGCAGGCCTCGGGCCAGTGGGTCAAGCGCTCCATCGACCACGCCGAGCGCGAGGGCCACAGCCTCCTACTGGAGGGAGTCTTCCGCGACCCCGCAATGGTGGTGGGAACCGCCGAGCGGTTCGACCGCGCCGGCTACCGGGTCGAGGCGGTCGGCCTGGCGGTGCGCGCCGAGGAGAGCCTGCTGTCGTCGGTGGGCCGCTACCTCCGCCCCGGCGAGGATGTCGATATCGGCCGGTGGACTCCGCTCAGCGCGCACGAGTCCGCCTTCCCGATGATCCCGGAGACCTTGCGGGCCTGCCAGGACAGCCCGTATTTCTCCCGAATCTCGGTCACCGACCGCACCGGCGGGGAACTGTACGTGCTGGAGCGCGGGCCGGACGGGGCGTGGATCCCCGATCCCCGCCACCCCGATCCGTCCGCCGGGGAGTTCGCAGAGCGGCACCGCTCCCGGCCCCTGGAGCCCGCCCGGGGCGAGGCCTGGTTGGCCGGCTACTGGCGGTACGCCCAGGAGATGATGGAGCGCGGCGAGCTGAACGCCGTCACCGCGCCGACGTTCCTGCGGCTGCACACTCATGCCGACCGGGTCGCCGAGCAGGTCTACGGCCAGGGCCGCACCGTCCAGGACCGCACCGTCCAGGACCGGGACATCCCGCATAGCCGTGAGGAGCATGGCCGCTGGCAGCAGGTGCAGAGGGCGGTGTTCATGGCCGCTGAGCGCGGAACCCCCGACCCAGGTCTCCCCCACCGCCCCGACCGGTTCCTCGAGGCCGACGCCGAGGAGCGGCGGAAATTCGTCGCCGTGCTGCACGAGAGCGGCGCACAGGCCCACGGCGATGCCCGAGAGGCCGCGTCCCGAGGACGCCTGGGAATGGGGCCTCCCGGCCGGGGACGGCCTCAGGACCACCGGCCCGGCGGGGCCGCCGAGCGCCCCCGCGGCAAAGAGCAGGACCCCGGTCTCGAACGCTGAGAGGGCAGCGACCCCTCTCCTGGAACGGCGGCCCGGAGGCGCCGCCGTCCGGTGACGGGGGTACGGGCCGACCGGGTAGCCGGTGTGCACTCCGGTCTCGGTGGCGGCCAAGCGCAGGCCGGGATGTTCCGCCTGCACCGGCCTGCTACCTGGCCGCCCAGGAGGCCGCGAAGAAGGACGTCATACCCGCACCGATCCCGGTCCTCGGCGAGGACGTGCTCCTGGCCCCGGACCGGTTCGCGGCCGAGGGCGACCGCGTCCGCATCCTCGACCGGGAGTCCCTGGCCCCGCTCGACTTCGCCGCCTGCCAGAGCCCCGACTTCAGCGCCGCCGGCTTCATCAACACCCCGACCTCCTCGTCCCCCGAACCTCTTCACCGAGGCCGAGGACTGATACCACCTGCGGTTCGACTCCGCAACTCCTGGACGGCGGCCCATGAGCAGTCCGCGGTGCAGATCCCGATGATCCGCCCACGCGAAGAGAGCGACTTCGCCTTCGACGAATACGACGATGAGAAGGACGAGGAGTAGGCCCCGACCCGCGCCCTCCCCGGGTCAGCGCCGACCCCGAGCCGGGCCGCCCTCCCGGCGGACCGGACGGCGGGACGGGCCCCGCCGCGCCGCCGCCCGGGAGGCTACGGGCACCCTCCGGCGCCCCCCGGCCTGAGAAAAGCCTGAGTACTGCAACGACATGTTGCGACGTGGTGGACACACACGGTAGGTAACCGTGTGTGTCCACCACTGATCTCAAGACCTGGTCGCGGTCCTTCTCCGAGTTCACCGCCTCCTTCGCGCACCGCTTCCCTCGCGTGGAGTCCCGCCACCAGGCCACCTCCTACCTGCGCGGACTCCTCAGCGAGCTCGAGCGTGAGAATCAGGTGGACCCTGGCCGAGATGACGGGTGAGCACGGCCCCGAACGCCTCCAGCGCCTGCTCAACTTCTACGCCTGGGACACCGACGGCGTGCGCGACGACGGCCGCGACCTGGTGGTGGAGAACCTGGCCGATCCCGATAGCGGTGTGCTGATCTTGGACGAAACCGGGTTCCTCAAGAAGGGCACGAAATCGGCAGGGGCGGCCCACCAGTACTCGGGAACCGCCGGAAGAATCGAGAACTGCCAGATCGGTGTGTTCCTGGCCTACGCCGGCGGCAAGGGCCGGGCGTTGATCGACCGGGAACTCTACCTACCCAGAGCCTGGACCGAAGACCGAGACCGGTGCCGGGCCGCCGGCATCGGTGACGATGTCGCCTTCGCCACCAAGAACGAACTCGGTCACGCGATGCTGGAAAGAGCGGTGGCCTCCGACATCCCTTTCGGATGGGTCACCGCCGAGGAAGCCTACGGGCAGGTGAGTCGCCTGCGGTTGTGGATGGAAGAACACGACATCCAGCACGTGGTCGCAGTGCCCGAATCCCAGATGGTCATCACGATGGACCCGGGCCAAGAGCGCGCCCACCGTTTGATCGCCGACCTGCCCGAACAGGCGTGGAAGCGGTTGAGCTGCGGTGACGGAGCACAAGGGCCGCGTGTGCACGACTGGGCCCGGGCCGATATCCGCCCCTGGCGTGAGCCGGGCAAGGGGCATTGGCCTTTGGCTCGTAAAAGCATCACCGACCCCACCGATATCGCCCACTGCATCTGCTTCGCCGGCCAGGACGCCGCACTGGAGGAATTGGCGCGGGTGGCCGGGACCCGGTGGGCGGTCGAGGAGTGTTTCCAGGCCGCGAAGAACGAGACCGGGCTGGACCATTACCAGACGCGGGGGTATCGGGCCTGGTTTAGTCCGGTCATCCCATCACAGGCTCAAAGCCTAGTGCGCAGGTATCTCCGATACGATCCCCTCGGCGTGTCGCCGAGGGCAGGCATACGACAGGCGGAACTGAAGGGGGCGGCCGGGTGCGCTGGACTCCCCTGTACGACATGGAGCAGGTGCTCTACCGCCTCTCCCGGCAGGGCGGCTGCAACCCCTATGACACGCCCGAGCGCACTCAGGCCCAGGCCCAGATGCGCTACCGGCTCACCGGCGCCGACCGGCCGATCGTGCGTATCGGCACCGGGTGGAGCGAGTTCGGGTTGGCGGCGGGCACCGCGCTGGAGACCAAGGCCGATTACGACGGCGTGCTAGAGGTGATGAGCGGCCGTACTCCGGACGGCAGGCACCAGCTGGTCGAGCCGAAGAGGGCCGTCTCCCCCAAGGCCAAGCTCGCCGCGCGTCCCCTCGCCGACGCGGTGGAGGCGATCGCCGAGGCGGCCCACTGCTCCCCCGAGGAGCTACTGGCCCACGACGAGGCTGCGGCCGAGCGGTACGCGCAGATGTGCAGGATGGTCCGGCGCGACGGCGAAACCCACCGCGTCCCGGTCAAGGACCTGAAGCGCATCGCCGATGCGGCCGGGGTGGCCCTGGGGGTGCTCTACGAGGGTGATGAGCTGAAGAGCGCCTACGCCCACGCCGACGAGCGGGTGCGCACCGGTGTGCGGGCCTTCGACGGCGTGCCGAACATGCCCGGCTCCACCAAGGTCCTGCTCGGCGTCGCCGAGCAGGGCATGGCCGCGGCGATCGAAGCGGAGTACCACGCCGCCGTGGGCGATGCCCTGCCCACGCTGCAGGAGTGGTGCGCCTACGGGATGAAGGGCCGCCATGGCGGCGGCCGCAGCGCCGAACGCGTGGCGACCAGCGGGTTCATCGGGACGATGACCACGCACCTGTCGGCGCGGCCGGTCGACGGGCAGGTGGGCGATCCGCATCTGCACGTCCACCTGATGCTGGCGCACATGGTGCGCTGCTCTGATGGCGAGTGGCGCACCGTGGCGGCCGGCGGCCGGGATCTGATGCGCCACACCGCGGCCTTCGGCGAGCTGGTCAAGGCCCGCTTCCGCGAGCGCCTGACCCGTCGCTTGGGCGTGCGGTGGGCCTGGAGCGAGCACTCCGGGGAGTGGGAGATCGCCGGGGTCACCCCGGAGATGATCGCCGTGTTCTCGCGCCGCAGCGCCCAGATCCGCGAGGAGGCCGGCGCGGACGCCACCGCCGAGCAGAAGCGCGCCACGGCGCGCAGGACCGCGCACGCCAAACAGGACGTCACACCCGTCGACATGCGCCGGGCCTGGCATGCCCGTGCCGAGGAGGCCGGGATCGACCGGGCCGCCCTGGTCGCTCAGGTGACCGGGCGCGGCCCGGACAGCGGCGGGGCCGGCATGGGGGGCGGCCAGGGCCCGCAGGGGCCTGCGCCGGATCCGGACCGGGTGGCCGCGGCGGTGTGGGATCCGGAGACCGGGGTGACCGCGCACGCCAAGGTGGTCTCCCGCGCCAAGGTGCTGGCGGCGGTCGCGGCGGCCTGCCCGGGCGGGGTGTCCGGCCCGGCCGAGCTGGAGGCGCTGTGCGATGAGGTGCTGGCCGCCCCGCGGGCGGTGCGCCTGCCCCGGCCGGGTGCGGCGCACATGTCCAACAGCGACCGCTACACCTCCAGTGACGTGCTGGAGGCCGAGCGCACCGTCACCGGGGCCGCCAAGCGGCGGCTGCGCACCGGTGCGGCCCGGGTTCCGGCCGAGGCCGTGCTTGCGGCGGTGCGCGCCTTCCAGGATCAGCGCGGCTTCACCCTGTCGGAGGAGCAGCGCCGCACCCTGTCGCGGCTGCTGGTGGGCGGCCACGGCATCGATGCGGTGATCGGTGTCGCCGGGGCGGGCAAGACGACGATCATGGCGGCGGCGAAGGCCGCGTGGGAGGCGGCCGGGTTCAGTGTGGCGGGGGCCTCCACGGCCGCCGTGGCCGCGGGGAACCTCCGGGTGGAGGCGGGGATCGACTCGCGCACGGTGGCTTCGTGGGTCAAGCGCATCCGCGAGGGGGCCGGAGGATTGGACGGTGTGGACGTCCTGGTCGTCGACGAGGCGGCGATGGTGGACGACCGGTCGCTGGCGCTGCTGGTGGCCGAGGCCGACCGCACCGGCACCAAGATCGTCGGGATCGGCGATCCCAAGCAGTTCCCGGCGGTGGGGATCGGCGGCGGGTTCAAGCGGATCTATGAGCTGGTCGGCGGTGTGGCGCTCACCGAGAACCGGCGCCAGCGGGAGGAGGCCGACCGCCGGGCGCTGCAGGTCTGGCGCGCGGGCGGGCGGCGCACGACGCTGGCGATGTGGGGCGAGCGGGGGCTGGTGCACGCTCCGCCGGACGCGCCGGCCGCCTACGACCGGGTCGCCGCGGCCTGGCGGGCCGACCGGCGCGAGGCCGGCGGTGTGCACGAGGCGATCGCCGACGTGCTGGTGATGGCCGCCTACAACCGGGACGTGCGCCAGATCAACGCCCGGTGCCGGGCTGCGGCGCGCGCCGACGGCCTCCTCGGCGAGGAGGCCGCCTTCGCCCTGGCCGGCGGGGAGAGGATCCATCTGGCGGTGGGCGACCAGGTGCGCGTGACCCGCAACGACTACCGCTCCCGCCGCCGGGAGAGCCGGGGCGAGCCGGACGTGCTCAACGGGTTCCGCGGTGTCGTGCTCGATGTGGACCGGCGCCGCGGTGCGCACATCGAGTGGCGGTTCGGGGGGCGCACCCGGCGGGCGTGGATCGCGCCGGAGGCGATCGCGCGCGGGGACCTGGTGCACGGCTATGCGCTGACGATCGCCGGCGCCCAGGGGCTCACCTGCCGGCGCGCCCATGTCTACGGGGTGGGGGCCGATGCCCACAGCCTCTACCCGGGGATGTCGCGGGCCAAGGAGCGCTCGGACCTGTACCTTCCGGCGGCGGAGCTGGAGAGCGAGGAGATGAAGCGCGTCCTGGGGCCGGCGCGGACCGATCAGGAGCGGCTGGGCCGGGTGCTGGCGGCCTACGGGGCGGCGCTGACCGATGAGGACGAGGGCATGGTCATCGACGAGCTGAAGAAGGCCGGGCAGAGGCCGGGTGAGGAGCAGGTCGGGGCGGATCGGCTGCCCGAGTGGATGCTGGACCCGGCTGCGCGCAGGGCCCTGCGGGCCCCGGGCGGGCGGTTCGAACCCGTCCCCGGTGGCGGGGGGAGACCGACCCCGCCGACGCGGCTGGAGGCCGATCCTGCGCACGAGGTGTCCCGGTAGGTGGGCACGGAGCCATGGCTTCGGCGCTCGATCGTTTTGTTCCTTGTTGTGATCTCGGTGTGCGGGGCGAAGGGCGTCTCTGGGGTGCTGGATTCGAGGTACCGGGTTCCTGTCGGCGGTGACCGTGGAGTGGAAGGCGGGGGCTCGGGCCCGCTCGCGCGGTCTTTCCTGTGGTGGCTGAAGCGCGCAGTTCTCCCCGGGGGCAGGGCAGCCCCGGTCCAAGGGCCTTGACCTGGTACACGCACGAAGGAGGCCCGCGCCTGCTCCGACAGCTATGCCCTGCAGGGTATGGTCGTCGGTCAGCCGCGCTTCGGATTCGTTCCGTCTTCCGCCCTCTCGGGTCTTGGCTCCCATTGGCCGGGGGTGAAACGTCGGAAACCGGAGGCCGGGACCGCGGCGCAGAGAACGAAGGCCTTGGTGGTCGCTGGGGTGGGGGAACGTGAGTCCACGGCTGGGAGGCCAGTCCGACAAGATCGGCAACCGCTATGAGCGGGCCTGGACAACGGCTCGGCTCCTTGAAGTCCTCGCGGGCAGAGCCGAGTGGGTGAGGGTCGAGCCTCTCGGTGATCTGGGGAAGGGCGTCGAGTTCGTCCTCAGAGGGCCTCAAGGCCTCGATGAGGCCCACCAGGTCAAGAGGCAGTCCGGGAATGCCAACGAGTGGACCTTCGCCAGGCTGAAGGATCTCGGGATCTGGGAAGCCGCCTGGAAGCACATCGAGGCGGGCCGTGACTACCACTTCGTGTCAACGGTTCCCTTTCGCCCCCTCCAGGAGCTGACCGATCGGGTGCGCGACTCGAACGACTTGGCCTCGTTCATCCAGGAGTCTCTGCCCGGAACGCTGAACCTGCTCTTCCAGCAGGTCGTCAGCCTGTGCGGTGGAACGCCTATCGCCTACCGCCTCCTGAGGCGGTTCCATGTCCGGCTCATCGACGAAGCCGAGCTCAGGCGCAACAACAACGTGATGGCCGAGTGGATGCTGGAGGGCGGCTCAGGGGCCCAGTCCAGCGCGCTGCTCGGGGAGCTGGCGGATGACAGCTTCGATGCCGTGCTCACGGCCGACCGCATCCTGGAGGCCTTGCGCCCCCATGGGCTCCGGCGCCGGTTGGCCGTCAGTTCCCGCGGTTTGGCTGAGAGGGTCCACGTCCAGACGTCTTCTTGGTTGGCGCAGGCCGGTCTCCAGATGCTCAACCCCGTCATCGCCCGGAATGAGGCGGAGCGGCTGCGAGGGCTGGTCTCGGCCGCAGAGCGGGTGCACTTCCTCACCGGCGCGGCCGGGAGCGGGAAAACGGCTGTCCTGCACCAGGCCGTCACCGGCCTGGTGGCGGAAGGTGTGCCGACCCTTGCGGTGCGCATCGACCGCTTCGGGGAGCTGGGCTCGACCGCCGATCTGGGCGAGCAGTCGAACCTTGGTGTCTCCCCGGTGGCGGCTCTCGCGGCTGCGGCCGACGGTCGGCCCGCTGTCCTGGTCATCGACCAGCTGGACGCCGTGAGTTCTGCTTCCGGGCGTCTGAGGAACAACTTCGATGTGGTCGCCGGACTGGTCATAGAGGCGATGGCGATCGCCGATCTCCACGTCGTGCTGGGGTGCCGCCGGTACGACCTTGAAGAAGACCACCGCATCCTCGCCCTCAAGAAGCGATACGAGGCGACGGTCCTCTCCGTGGCGCCATTGGACGAGGGGCAGGTCGAGGCGGCGGTGGTCTCGCTCGGGCTTTCGGCCGCCGCCCTGTCCCCCGGCCAGCGGGAGCTCCTGAGATTGCCGCTGCACTTGATGCTGCTGGCCGTCATCGCCGACGAGCCGGAGGCTCTGGACTTCACCAGTGGGCAGCGCCTCTTCGATGCCTATTGGGAGCACAAGCGCCGGGCGGTACGGGAACGCCGGGAGCCGTGGAAGGTCCGCTTCGGTGAGGTGATGGGCCGCCTGGCCGAGGTGATCAGCGAGCGCCAAGAGCTGTCCGTGCCGGTCAGCGCCCTGGACGCTGAGGATCTGGCCGATGACGCGGATGTGCTCGTCTCAGAGCAGGTGCTCGTGAGAGACGGGGGCAAGATCGCCTTCTTCCACGAGTCGGTGTTCGACTATGCCTTCGCGCGTCAGTGGGTGAATCGCCGCAGCTCCATCGTCGACTTCCTGACCTCAGGTGAGCAGGAACTCTTCCGGCGCGGGCAGGTGCGCCAGATCATGGTGCACCTCCGTTCCACCGATCCCGTGCGCTTCGTCGAAGAAGCCCGCGCCCTGCTGGTGAGCGAGAGGGTCCGCTTCCACATCAAGGATTCGGCGCTGGCCGTGCTGAGCCGGTTGGAGGACCCGGGCAGTGCTGAGGCGGACATGCTGCTCGAGGCCGGGGGCGTCTGGTCGGAGCTCGGGCCGCGCCTGCGGTCCCGGCTGCGCTCGCCGGCCTGGTTCGCGCGTTTGGATGCCGATGGCCATGTCGCCGTCTGGCTGCGGGCCGATGCGGTGCGCCAAGAGCACGCCCTGGGCCTGATGGCCGGCGCGGTGAGCGCTCTTCCGGGCCGGGTGGCGGAGCTGCTCGCCGAGCACACCGAGACGCCCTTCTATCCTGCCTGGCTGCGCCAGGTTGCGCGCTTCGCCGACCCGGGGGCCGACCGGGCCCTGTTCGACCTGGTCCTCGGGGGCATCAGGGGCGGACACTACGACGGCCATGAACGCCTCCTCTGGCATACCGTCCATGGCCTGGTGGAGGGGCACTGCGAGTGGGTCGTGGAGGTCTTCGCGGCCTTCCTCGCCGAGCGTCCGGCAGGGTTGGCGGTCGATGGGAGCGGGCGGGTCGCCCTCTTGAAGAGCCGCAGCCACCAGAGCAGCGGACTCGTGCGCAAGACCGCTGAAGGAGCCCCGCGCTGCTTCCGTGATGCGCTCCTGCCGTATCTTCTTCAGGTCATGACCGCCACGGCCAAAGGCTCCGATGGTGGTGGAAGGCGACTGGATGCCCAGTTCTCCCTTCGGTTTCCTGAGGCCGACTCCGGCCATGACCTGGGGCGTGAGCTGTTCTACGCCATGGCCTGGGTCCTCCGCTGGTCGGCGGAGACCGATCCGGTCGAGGCGCGGCCTGCGCTGGAGCGGCTCGCCGAAGACCCGCACGAGAGTGCGCAATGGCTGCTCTACCAGGGGCTTTCGGGGGGCGGTGCCGCTTATGCCGAGTGGGCCGGCGAGCTGCTGTTGCAGGGGCGGCACCGTTTCCTCAGCGGTTACTCCTCGAACGGCGTGTGGGCGGCGCGCCAGGTCTTGGAGGCGATCAGTCCGCACCTGAGCGATGCGCTGTTCGGTCGGCTTGAAGCCGAGATCCGCGACCTGCGTTTTCCCTGGGAGCAGGGCCGCCCCGCCTGGTACGCCTTCACCCTTCTTTCCGCGATGGAGGAGGGCCGCCTCTCCGAGGCGGGCAGGCGCCGGTTGGCAGAGCTGCGCCGGGCCGTCGGGACGGAGCGGCCTCCCGAGCCCCAGGGGGTCATCACCGGGCGGGTGGAAGCGCCGATCCCCGCTGAGGCCGCTGCTCGCATGAGCGATGGCAACTGGCTGCAGGCGATGGCCAAGCACACCGGCCGGGGCGAGGGCGCCTCGCCTTTCAAGGGCGGAGCGCTCGAACAGTCCCGTGTTCTGCAAGAACAGGCCAAGCAGGATCCCGAGCGGTTCGCCCGCCTGGCACTGCGGCTCACCGCAGAGGTCGACCCCGTTTACGGAGACGCCCTCCTCATCGGTCTGGGCGAAGCCGGCCCTCTCGCCGAGGAGGACCTGGTCTTCGATGCGGTGCGGCACATCGCCTCGCTCGGTCACAGCGCCAACGACTGCCGCCTGGGCTCGGCGCTGCTGCCGTATTCGAAGACGGTGCCGCTCGACCTCGTTGAGTTGCTTCGGGACCGCCTGCTGTGCGCGGAGGATCCGGCCGACGACGGTGTACGGATCTGGAGCGGCGATGGTGCGGGGAATCAGGTCCCCGATGTCTGGTTGTCGGGTTTCAACACCGCTCGGGGTTCCCTGCCGGAGATCCTGGCCGAGCTGCTGTTCCGTGATGTGGACGGGGAGCGCACGGCGCTTGTGGCCCCGTACTTGGACCGTCTTGCGGAGGAGCCCGCCATCACGGTCCGGGCCTGCCTGGCCCGCCTGTTCGCGGCCGCCATGCGGCATGCCGGCCCCATCGCCACCGCGGCCTCTTGGAAGCTCCTTAGAGCCGACGACGCTTTGCTCGCCGAGCAGCCGGTGGTAGGGCTCCTCGTTCTCCTGGGCGGCGAGGATCCTGGGGCGATCGCGCCGGTCGTGACGCGCATGCTGGCCGCCCAGGGGGAGGCGGTGCGCGAGACCGGCGGGCGGCTGGCGGCGTTCGCAGGCTTGGAGTGGGGCGTCCCCGCTCATCTGGACGCGGTGCTGGCCAGTGAGGACAGCGCCGCCCGCAAAGGCGCCGCAGGGCTGGTCGCGCAGCGCCTGCCGAGCGCCGGCGGTACCGGGATCGCCGCAGAGGCGCTGACGGTTTTCATGAACGACACCTCCGATGAGGTCCGGCGAGAGGCCGCCCAGGTCGTCGGAGCCCTGCGCGGCCATGCCCTGCGGCCGTTCGAAGGAGTGCTCACCGCGCTCATGGCCTCCGCCTCGTTCCCGAACGCGGTGCCGTATCTGCTCCATACCTTGGAACAGGCCCCGGACAGGGTCGACCGGCTGGTACTCGCCTGCGCCCGGCGCTACGTCGAGGTCTTCGGGGCCGAGGTAGCAGACCTGCGTACCGGCGCCGCGGCCGATGCCCGCGAGGTCGGCCGGCTCGTCATCCGGGGGCTTGCGCAGACCCGCAGCAGTGAGGATCGGGCGGCGCTGCTCGATGTGCTCGACCGGCTGCTTCTCTCTGACGCCTACGGAGTCGATGAGTTGGTGAATGCCTTCGAGCGCTGAGCGGCTCCGGGCGGGGGCTCGCCAAGTCTCATCGGTTCCGGAGGGCCCGTCGCGACCCGCCCCGGATTCGCCGCTCGAATTCCTTATGGATATCGTGTTCCTGTTCTTTATAGGCTCAAGGTCGAAGGGCGCGGGTGGCGAACCTGAAGAGGTCTGCACGGAGCAAGTACGAAAGGTTTCAAGGGAACCTCGCGAACAGGCTCCCGGCGAGTATTCAGTGGTTCGGCTATAAATACCGCCGTGCACCGGAGCGGCCGCACTGATATCGGAGGATGAGGATTATGAACGACATCGACCCCAAGACCCCTGACTCGGTCGTCGCCGACATCCTGGCCGAGACGGCGACCGACCTCGCCGGGGAGTACATGCGCCTGGCCGAGAACGCACCCACCCCCGAGGCCAAGGAGGCCGCGAAGGCCAAGATGCTCGAGGCCTGGGGCAGGGCCTACCAGAACCTCGACAGGGACGGCATGATCGCCGAGATCCAGCGCCTGAACGCCCTGCTCGACGAGATCGAGAGCGACCCGGATGACCGATGACTCCTACGAGGTCGACGAAGGCGACTTCCAGCGGCTCTTCGACGAATACATCGAGAAGGGCCTCTTCCAGAAGATCACCCCCGTCCAGAGTGGGCGTCCGACCGCCGTGATGTTGGGCGGCCAGCTCGCCGCTGGCAAAACCACCGCCCTCAGGCACATCGCCGAACGCTACGGCGGCGACATCGCACGCGTCTCCCCCGACGACTTCCGCAAGCTGCACCCGCACCGGCACAGGATCATGCGGGAGCGCCCCCACGACTACGTCGCGCTCACCTCCCCAGCGATGTACCGCTGGAACGAGATGACCCAGGAATATGCCCACGAACACGGCTACAACCTGGTCATCGAGGGAACCCTCCGCTCTCCTGAGTGGGTGGTGCACGACATCGGGAAACTGGCCCGGCGCCCGGAGTCGGGCCGCCACGAGGGGTTCAGGGCCGAAGTGGTCGGGCTCGCCGTCTCCGAATACAGGAGTCGGCTGGACATGGTGGGCCGCTACGTCGGTCGCCCTCCGGGAAAAGGCCGCTGGGCGGATGCGGCCGGCCACGACGAGATCTACCGCGGGCTCCCCGGCACCTTGGACGCGCTGGAGGCCGATCCCAACGTCTGGAAGGTCATCGTCACCGACCGCGACGGCACCGTCCACTACGAGAACACCCGTGGTCCGGACGGCCGGTGGGAGCATGAACCGCGCGCCGGGGCGGCCCTGAAAGAGGCCCGTGGCGAAGGGGAAGTGCCCTTCGGGCGCGAGGAGGCCCGAGAATGGCTCGAATCCTACTGGGAGCACTCCGAGGCCCTGATGGACCGGGGCGAGCTCAACCCCACCACCGCCCCCACCATGCTCGCCCTGCACTCCGATGCCGACCGCGTCGCCCAGGTCGCCTACGCGGACGCCCCCGAGGCTCTCACCCGGCACGGCCACCGGCAGGCCCTGCAGAAAGCGGTGTTCCAGGCAGGGGGGCGGGGCGTCGACAACTCCGAGCTGCCGCACACGCCCGAGGAGTTCTTCCAAGCCGACCGCAAGGAGAGGGGCGCTTTCCTCAAGGCGATGGGCGCGGCTCCCGCCCCGGCCGAGCAGGGGCGTTCCGATCCGGCGGCGCAGGAAGCGGTGCGCCGCGCCCAGCAGGGCATGGGCTCCCCCATGCAGAAGGGCCCGGCCCCGGGGCGCGGGCGTCCCCGCGGCCGCCAGGACCCGGGGCCGGGGGTCGAGCGCTGAGCCGCCCGGGCGGTCCGGGCGCCCTGCGCAAAGCTGTCCCGGCCGGAGCCGCCTTGCCGCCTGGAGGAACCTCACTTGTCATGAGCGGCCTGACTTATGGAGGGAGACCACGTGTCCCGACCGCCTTCTGAGGAGCAGGACACCGAGCAGCGGGTTCGGGAGGCTCTGGGGGTCCTGCGGGGCGGTGAGGGGCCGTCTGCGGGGGCCGTTCCCGCCGCCCGCCGCACCTTGGAGCGGGCGGTGCGCGACCTCATGCGCGGCGGGCGGGCCTCCCGGGCCTTGGACCTGGTCAATGCCGCCAACGCCGCCGACCCCGAGTGGACCTGGCGGCGCGAGCCCGACCGCGGCAGGTTGATGTGGCGGGGCGGCGAGGCCGCCCGCCGGGCGCTGGAGGGCCCGGTGATCCGCATCGACCACGGCCCCAAGGAGAGCCTGGTGCGCGGGGTGGACCCCAAGGACGCCCGGGTGCGCGCCGAGCTGAAGAAGCTGGGGTTCCGCAAGTCGTGGAAGTCCAAGGGGACCTGGCGGCTGCGCAAGAAGACCACCGCGCTGGACCGGCTCACCCGCGTCTCCCGGCTGAGCGCGGTCCTGGACCGGCTCGGGCGCGACCGCATCTCCGAAGGGCTCTACAAGCAGCTGGGCGAGCAGGTTCGCGAGCAGCGCGAGGCCCAGGCGCGCACCTTGGTGGCCGGGGTGGAGCCCGAGGTCGCCGAGGCGGTGCGCCGGGCCGAGCAGGAGGGCGCCTACCGGCAGGCGCTGGCCGGGATCGACGCCGCGCATGCCGGGTTGGCCGGCCACGATGTGCCTGCGCCCTGGGCCGCCGAGCGCGCCGAGCTGCTGCTGCAGGCCCGCCGGGCCACCGGGGAGATCACCCGGCGCCTGACGCAGGCCATGCAGGAGGGCCGCCATGAGGCGGCGATGGTGCTGTTCGGGGAGCTGGAGGCCACTGCGCCGCCCGAGGACATGAACCTGGTTCAGCTGAACCGGTTGAAAGCGGCGCTGATACGTCGCGACACCGATGCCCCGCGGTCGGCTTCTCCGCAGGGGGCGGCCCGCGCCGGGGCCGAGGTCGGGGGCGAGGTCGCCGCCCGGGCCGCGCCCGCCTCTGAACAGGTGTCCGGGCAGGGGTCTGAGGCGCCGCCTCCGGCCCGTGAGGAGCCGCCCGCGCCCTCCCCGACCGTCATGGAGCCCGCCGGGGAGGCCCTCCTCCCGGCTCCTGCCGAACCGGTCCCTCAGGAGTCGGCCGCCGCCCGGCTCGGGCCGGTTCCTGCGTCGGCCGGTGGCGTGGTGAGCATCGATGTGGGCGACGCCGAGCCCTACTCCAGCTACCAGGCCTCGCAGAAGGCCGCGTGGTGGATCGAGGAGAACGGGATCTCGGCTTGGGAGGGTACGGCCACTCAGGCGGAGGCGGTGGCGGCGCGGGAGCTGCCCGCTGAGGACAGCATCGCGCTGGCCGAGGCCGTGCGCCGGGTGCGCGGTTTCGAGCCGGCGCCGAGTCTGATGCACACCGCCGACGGCTATGGGCGGCTGGCCGGGGCCGCGGGGGCGCTGGCCGAGCGCATCGGCCTGGATCGGTTGCACCTGGCCCAGGCCGCGACGATGGCCCAGGAGCACGGGGCCCGGTTGCAGGCCACTCATGCGGTGCGTGTGGCCCGGGCCCAGGGGGAGGATCCTTTCCGGGTGGAGCAGGAGCTGCAGGTCGCGCCCTATGCCGATCTGAAGGAGGCCCGGGCGGTCCAGTACAGCATCGATGCGGTGATGCGGCGCTGGAGGGCCACTGCGACCGCGGGGCAGATTCGGGATTCCTTCGCCCCGGGTGAGGACGCCGCTCTGCTCTCCGAGGTGCGCGGGCGCCTGCCCGTCGGGCCGGCGGCCGATTCGAAGGAGGTCACCGCGAAGGACGCGCAGCGCTATTTCGAGCTGTCCCAGGCGGCCGGGAGGCTCAACCTGCGCTTGGAGGCCGACGCGGGCCGGCTGGAGCGGTTGGGGCGGTACTCCGCCAAGCACGCAGCCCGGCTGGTCGCCACCTACATCCAGCAGGTCCGGCCCGCGCAGGCGGGCCCCGAGCGCGCGGCGCAGGCCCGCCGCGCGGCCGGGCGCGGAGCGGAGCAGGGGGTCGGGGTCGGATGAGCACCGGCCGGCGCCCCCTTCCTCGCGGGGCGCCGGCCGGTGGTCTCAGCGCCCCTGGGAGGTTTCCAGGGAGCGCGGCTTCGGACGGGTGGCGCGGGCGCCGAGCCGCTGCCGGCCCCGTGGCGCCTCCCTCGGGTCGCTGAGGCCTTGCCGGACCCGGTCGACCGGTTCGCGGATCTGGAAGTCGATGTCCTCGCGCGGTTCGCGAGTCTGCTCGCTCCGCTGGGGTTCTCCGGTCTCCTGCTGCTCCTGCCGGAGCTCTTCTCGGGCCTGGGGGTCGTGCTGGTGTTCCCTGTCGGCCTTCTTCCGGCCGGAGTCCTGCTCGCGGTCGTGTTCTGCTTCCTCGCGGTCGGGGCCGCCCCTGGCCTGCTCGGCCTCTTCCAGGCTCTGGCGGGCCTCTTCGACCATCTGGTCGACGGTCTTGTTCTCCCGCAGGTCGACCCCGTAGTGCTCGCGCACCCTGTGGTGGATGAGCTCTTCGGCCTCTTCGGCCTGCACTTCGTGGTCGCGCCAGCCCAGGGCGTGGCCGTAGACCTCGGCGATCTGGGCGGGGGTGGCCTCGCGCCACCACTGCGGGTCGTGGACGGCCTCCAGCTTCTCCCGGGACTCCTCCCATGCCCCTTTGTAGAGCCTGCGCGCCTTCTCGCGGTACTCCTTCGTCTCCTGGCGGCGGCGCCAGACCTCCTTGAGCTTGGGCAGGGCGGTGGAGATCTTCTGAGAGAGGCTCTGGTAGGAGGCGACGGCGGCGCGCCAGTTGGCGCTCAAGGCCTCGGAGATGCCGTCGTCGGCCTCATGGTAGCCGGTGCTCACTGGCGGCCTCCTGTGCGCGCGTCGGGGAACAGCCCGGGCGGGGGCGGGGTGTAGGGCAGGGGTTCGCCGAGCTTGTTCTCGTCGGTGGAGGCGGCGAAGGGCCCGTCGGGGTCGAACAGGGCGCTCATGTGGTGGTCGGCGTGGTCGCGCCACCAGGTGCTCATGCCGGTTCCCCCGTCCAGGCGCAGGTTCTCCCAGGCGCGCCAGAGCGATTCCAGGCGGGCGATGGCCTCGGGGTTGGTCCACCATTCGGCCGACCAGCGGCGCTGGCCGCGGGCGGAGACCTTGCGGCGGTAGAGCGGGGTGATGTATTCGCGGACGAATTCGTCCACCGAGCCGAAGTAGAGCTCGGCCTGGTCCTGCTCCGCCTCCTCGTCCAGGGGCGAGGGTTCGTCCTGCTGGGGGGCGGTGAGGCCGTTGGCGGCCTCGTCGGCTTCGATGAAGGCCATCATCTCGGCGAGGGCGTCCTGGTAGGCGGCCTCGTCGGTCTGCTGCTCCGGGGTTTCGGGGCGGGTCATGGCTGTCGCCTCCCGGGTTCGTGCGCGGCGATGGAGTCCTTGACGGCCTGGGCGCGGGGGCCCGCCATCCAAGGGACGGTCTGGATCAGGGTGGGCGGGGCGCCGGAGGCGATGGCCACGGCCCTGCCGCGGGGCAGTGCGCCCAGGTCGGCGACGTCCATGGTGGTCATGTCGTTGAGCGAGCGGGTGGTGGAGCGGCTGTCGCTGCTGATGCTGGCCGAGACGGAGCGGCGGTCGTGGTCGCCGATGAGCTGGGACAGCTCCTGCAGGAAGGCGGTTTCGGAGACGCCGCCGCCGTAGACCTTGACGTTGGCGGCCGACCACAGTTTGCGCATTCCCGCTTCGCCCCACACTTCCACGCCCTGGGACCACGACTGCAGGATGGCCATGAGCACGATGCCGCGGGAGCCGTAGTGGGAGTACTGGTTGGGCAGGTCGGCCCACTTGCAGACGTTGGCGACCTCGTCCAGCACGCCCAGCATCGGCCGTTCCAGGCGCCCGCCCCGGGATCGGGCGCCCAGTTCCTCCCCTGCTTCGGCCACGGCCACGGTCAGCGCGGTCACCAGGGGTCCGGCGGTGCCGGCTCCTTCTTTGGACAGGCTGTAGAGGGTGTGGCCGCCGGTGGCGAAGGCGTGCGGGTCGAAGTGGGGGCGGGTGTCGTGGCCGCCTTGGCGGGTGATCCAGGGGTGGATGCGGGTGTTGGTCAGGCAGGCGGCCATCTGCGCGGCGGTGCCGGCCACGCCGGCGCGCTGCTTGTCGGGGGCGTTGACGTTCTCGGAGACGGCGTCGGCCTGGAGGGGGTAGTCGTGGTCGGCGAGGATGCCCACCGGGGTGTCGTCGGTGGGGCGGGTCAGCCAGGTGTAGACGTCGGTGATGGGGCGCTCGTCCAAGGCGGCGGCCAGCAGCAGTCCGGCGAGCAGGTTCTTGCCGGCGCCGTCGAAGAAGGCATCGGTCTGGGCGGAGGCGTCGCGGGTTCCGGAGGCGAAGTGGCCGGCGAGCTGGGCGGCCTTGACCTCGTCGGTGACGTAGGAGAGCGGGTTCCACCACCAGGTGGGCTCTTCGGTGGCGATCTGCTGGGGGTCGAACACCCAGGGGGTGTTGCCGGTGATGTCGGCGCGCACGTCGCGGGTGGCGTCGGTGGCGTCGCGCTTGTTGGAGGTGACCAGCACGCTGGAGCCGGCGGGGGCGGCCAGGATCGCCGGGATCGCACGGGAGGTGGTCTTTCCTGTGCGGGGGCCCCAGATGTCGATGTGCATGTCCTCCCAGGAGCCGTAGAGCATCTGGGAGCCGTCGACGGTGCGGCCGATGGGCACTCCGGGCGAGTCGGTGATGCCGAGCCGGCGGGCGGTGGCGGCGGCGCCCTGTTCGGTCAGTGCGGCGAGTTCGTCGCCGGAGCCCATGTAGGTGGCGGCCGCGTCCACGCGTGAGCGGGCCTTCCTGCCGCGGCGGCGCAGCCAGGTGATGAGCACCGCAGTCCCGGCGGCGAGCAGGACCTCGGCAGCGGCGACGGCGGTGGCTCCGCTGCTCCAGGAGGCCTCGCCCAGGGCCAGGGCCACGATGAGAGTGAACGGGTTGGCCGGCAGGTCCTGGGCGGGGTCGGCGAGCAGGTTGGCCAGGTGCAGCGCGGCCCAGGCGCCACCGACCAGCGCGGCCAGGGCCACAAGGGCGATGGCGCCCAGGATCGCCTCGGCGCTGACGGTGGAGGGCTGGGAGGTGCGGCGGTTGGTCGCGGGCATCAGCCCACCTCCGCCGGGGCCGTGCCCCCGCCGATGCGGCTGGTCTCGTGCCAGCGCTTGTTGGTGTCGTGGACGGCGGCCTCGGCTCTGGTCAGGGACACGCGCAGGGGGATTCCGGGGCGCCCGCCGACCTTGGCGAGGAACTTGCCGAGCCCGGGCCGGGTGCCTTCACGGCCGGCTGCGGCGTCCCAGGCCGGGGGGTCCTGCCAGCTGGCCAGCAGCCGCTGCTCGGCGCGCGACATGCGCACGGCGGCGTTGAGCATGCCCATCTCGGCTTCGGGGAGCCCGCCGCAGATCACCATTCCGGAGCGCTCCACGAGTCCGCGGGCCTTGGCCCGGTCCTCTTCGCTGGGCAGGGCCATCAGGTCGCTCATGGTGTGGGTGATCATGGTGGTGCCCACCCCGTACTGGCGGTTGAGGCGGCTGAGGGAGTCGACGCGGTCGACCAGGCCGCGCCCCACGCGCAGCGCCCGCCACAGCTCGTCCATGACGACGTAGTAGTGGCGGCGGGGCTCCAGGCCGGCGTCGGCCAGGGCGTGGGCGACGTTGACCGAGGCGAACCCGTTGGACCAGCAGGCCAGTAGCACGGCGGCCTGCAGGTCGGTCTCGGAGTCGTCGATGGAGGAGACGTCGAAGACGACAGGCCGGTCGAGCTTCATGGGGGTGGTGGTGGGGGCGGAGAAGATCTCGCCGAGGCGGCCTCCGCCGGTCAGCCCGATCAGCGAGGCCTCCAGGTGCTCGGTGATCTCGCGGTAGCGGTCCATGGATCCGCGGTCCAGGGCGACGTGGCGCACTTCCTCAGGGGCGTCCTGGATGACCTTGAGCAGGTCGGGCAGGACCGGCACCCCCTCGTGGCGGTCGTCTAGGACCTTCAGTGCCCGGTCGAGGATGGTCTCCTCTCGGTCGGTGGGCGGGGCCGAGCGCACGATCGTCAGCAGGGAGGAGACCATGGTCAACCGACGCCCGTGCGCGTCGGCGATGACCTGGGAACGGGCCTTGCCGGTGAGCCGGTCTGCGGCGGCCCTGGCTTCGCCGGGGTCGAGCACGTTGAGGTGGCCCAGCCCGCGGCCCAGGCTGATGACCTGGCCGCCGAGCGCTTCGATGAGGTCGACGTAGTCGGGTTTGAGGTCGCCGAGGACAAGGGGCTGCACCCCGTAGCCGGCCAGGCCCAGCGCCATGCGCCGCACGATCGTGGACTTGCCCAGCCCGGGCAGGCCGAGCACGAACGCGCTGGGGTTGGAGATGAGGTTGGCGCGCTGGAACCAGGAGATGGGGTCGCAGCACACGGTGGCGCCGGTGGTCAGGGAGCGGCCCAGCGGCACGCCCACCATCGGGGCGCCGGCCCCGGCGGCGAAGGGCCACAGCCCGCACACCTGCACGCTCGTGCCCCGGTATTCGTCGGCCATCTGCACCAGCAGGGACGCACCCCCTCCCCGCCCGCTCCAGCCGCGGGCCCCGGGCCGCTTGGGCGCGGCGGGCGCGGCCTTCTTCACCTTGGCCGGCTTTTCAGCGGTGCGCGCCTTCGGCGCGCCCTTCTCCTGCTCCGCTTCTGCGGAGGTTTTGGAGGATTTGCGGTGGCGTTTGAACATCTCGTGCTCCTAGAACTGGTCGCGCAGCTCGGCGGGCACGCGCAGGTGGCGGGGCAGCACCAGGCCCAGCGGCAGGCCCGCGGCGAACGCGGCGTCCTGGGAGCCGTAGGCCGTGCGCAGCCGCAGCCGGGCGGTGGCCGCGAGGTTGTCGACGGCGGCCTTGGCATCGGGCAGGCGGGCCGGGTCGGTCACGGTGGCGGTGACGAGCACCCCGAAGTTGACCAGGGCGGCGCCGGTGGCCTCCTCGTTGGCGGTGGCCTGGGCCTGGCGGGTGGCGACCATGTCGCGGGCGGCGGGTTTGCGGTTGGAGGTGGCGCGGAACTGCGCGGCTCTCAGGTCGGACTCGACCACCGCGGCGGCCCGCGCCGGGTCCAGCGGCCGGTACAGCAGGGTGACGCGCTTGCGGGCGATGTCGCGGTGCGGTTTGACCAGCCGCTCCAGGATGGCCGACTGCACGTTGCCCCGGGGGGCCTCGGTCATGGTCCACGACACCGACAGCCCGCTGTCGTGGCGGTAGTGCTCCCAGAAGGCCTCGGCGGCGGCCGGGCCGACGTTGGCCCAGTCCATCTCGGTTGCCTCCCCGTCCGCGCGGGCCTGGTCGATGATCTGGGCGGCGGCCGGGTCGTAGGCGGTGCGCACCGCCTCGCACAGCTCGGCGGCGGTCAGCGGGCGGGCGGCGCCGGCGCCGGTGGCCGCCAGCCGACCGGTCAGCGACGGCAGCCGCGTGGCCAGGTCGCGGCCGACCTCCTCGGCCTCGCGGCGCTTGCCGGTGGATCCGACGGCCTTGAAGGTGACGGTGATGTAGGCGCGCACCTGGGAGGACCCCGACGGGTAGGTCCGGGTCACCTCCTCCAGCATCTGCTTGGCCAGGGCCGGGGCATCGGGGTCGGTGTTGGCGGTGATCTCCCGGCGCAGCCGGTGACCGGTGTCGGGCGCGGTCTCGATGGTGACCTGGGCGGCCTCCACCCCGGGCTCTTCTCCCAGGTTGGCCAGCCACGCCCCCCACCCGGCGACCCACTGGTCGACCTGGGAGCGGTCGACCAGGGAGGCCCCGTCGGGGTCGGAGCCCAGCACAACGGTGTAGTGGGAGGTGAAGGGCACGTGGATGAGCGCGAACTTGCGGCCGTAGGAGTCCTCGTGCTCGCTGAGCCGGGAGGGGGCGGCCAGGCCGGGCAGCTGGTAGGTGCCCCACCCGGCGCGCCCCAGCGGCCCGGACCGGTACAGGTGGGATCCGGCCGAGCGGGCGTTGGCCCAGCCCAGGCGGATCCCGGCACGGGAGAGCAGGGACCGGCCGTGGCGGTCCTTGACCAGCAGGACCAGCAGGACGGTGCCTAGCAGCACGGCGGCGACGGCGCCGGCGGCCAGTCCGCCGGCCATCACCGCGAACACGCTGATCATCAGCCCCAGCAGCAGCCCGACGGTGCCCAGGGCGCCCAGCCCCATCAGCCCGGGGGAGGCAGGGCGGCGCCAGTTGCCGTAGGTGCGCGGCTTGTCAGTTGCTGCCATCGGGCCCCTCCGTCGCTTCGCGGGCGGTCCCCTCTGCCCCGGCTTTGACCGCGTCCCCGGCTTCCTTGACGGCTTCGGCCGCCTCGATCCAGGGGGCGGCGCCGGCGGCGGCCGCGCCGGAGGCGGCCGCGCCGCCCGCCTCGGCTCCCCCGGTGCCGGTTGGGGCCTCGCTTCCGGTGCCGGTGTCGGCAGGGCCCTCGCCCTCGGTCCGGGCGCCGGTGGGGTCGGTTCCCCCGTCGCCGGTGCCGGTGTCGGAGGGGTCGTCGGCCCCTTCGGGATCCTCGCTCAGGCCTCCGCCTTGCTGCTCGGCCGGGGCGTCGCCTTGCTGGTCTTGGCCGCCTTGGTCCGGTGAGGTGGGGGCGCCACTCGCCGGGCCACCCCCTCCGCCGTCGTCAAGGGAGGCTTCGGACTCGCCCACGCCCTTGCCGGTGCTGATCGCCCCGGAGGCCATCTCCCCGGCCTTGCCGAACCCGGCGGCGGCGACCCCGGCCATGGCACCCACGGCCGCTCCCCCGCCGCCCAGGCTGGCCATGGGGACCACGAACTTCATCAGCGCGGGCAGCGCGACCAGGGCGACCAGCATCAGCGCCAGCCCGGTGACGACGTTGTGCAGGGTGGGGGCGACCTTGTTGCCCTCGCCGACCATGGTGAAGGCGATGGCGTAGACGATGGCCGCAGCCGGCTTGTACAGCAGAAACGCGATCAGCCACCCGCAGGCCTTCTTGAACCAGGACTGGCCCATCTCGGTGTTGGTGAAGGCCGCAGCCAGCGGCAGGACCGCGGTGAGCATCACCAGCATGCCGTCGCGGATGATCATCAGCATGATCTGCACCAGCGACAGGAGCATCGCGATGGAGCCCAGGGTGATGACCAGCATCACCCCGAAGGCGGGCTGGGCGCCGGTGGCCAGCCCCAGCATCGTCAGGACCCGGTTGCCGAAGTCGTCGTTGGTGGAGCCGTCGGCCACCAGCCACTTGGCGAATCCGTCGGAGGCCTGGATGAACCCCGAGATCGCGTACACGCCCGCGCCGCTGACCACGGCGAACAGCAGCAGGGACTTGATCAGGTCCTTGCCGGGGGCGGCGCGCTGCTCCCAGGCCATCCTCGCTCCGGCGACGACCACCGACAGCACGACCGCGGCGCCGATGTACCACCACAGGTGCTGCTGGACCAGGCGCACCGGGCCGGAGGCCATCGCCGAGGGGCCCGAGGCCATCAGGCCGCGCACGATGCCCGAGGAGGAGGCGATGATCACCGAGGCGACCAGGATGGTCAAGATGGTGCGCAGGTGCTCGCCGCCCTCTCCGCGGCGGGCGCGCAGCGCCATCATCGCCCCGGCCGCCATCAGCGACAGCACGCAGATGCCCAGCGAGACCCACACCGTCCACTCCAGGACGGTCTCCAGCCACACCGAGCTCTTGTGCGGGGGCTGGGGCTGAACGGGCCGGTCGGATTCCCCCGAGCGGATCAGGTCGGTGGTGGGCATGTAGACCCACAGCGTGCCCAGGCCCGTGACAGCCTGGCCGACCGCCTCGTTGATCGCCTCGGCGATCGACTGCAGGCTCTCCGACAGGGAGTTGACGAGGAACTCCTTGGCGTCCTCCTTGATATGGCAGTTGGCCTGATACCAGGAGCACTCCGACTCCGGTTCCTCTTTATCGGCGGGCAGGACGCCGGGAAGCACTCCGGGAAGCACGGCTACTTCCCGACCCCGGTGAGGATGTAGCCCGTGGTGTCGTGGATGGAGACCAAGGGGATCACCATCTCCCCGGTCTCCTCATCGGTGACGACCTTCCAGTCGCCGTCCTCCCAGCGCAGGTCCACCGTCACTGATCCCAGGCCCTCGCTGGTACCGTCGCTGGCCCACAGCGCCACGTCCACCCGGGCCCGCTCGACGGCATAGGCCAGCAGCCGTGCCCCCTCCAGGCGACCCCGGGCCTCATCGGCGCCGGCGGGCTCCTCCTCCAGGCGCTTGAGCGCGGTGTCGCGTCCCGGCCCCTTGGCATACATCTTGTCCATCACCTCGCCCATGACCGCGGGGTCGGAGGTCATGCCGACGTAGTTGAGGCCGGCCAGGACCGCGCCCTCCGGTGACTGGGCGTAGCAGTGCCGGAAGCCGCTGTTCTCGATAACGCCCGGCCCGTGGGCCTTGGAGGTGGGCACTTGCATGGTGCCTGCGAAGTCCTTCCAGTGGACGTCGGAGGGGAACTCGCCGAACTCGTCCTTCTCGCTGGCCTTGAGCCCGCAGGTGCTGGAGCTGCCGTCGCTGCGCGGCACCTCCTGCTCGGGGTATTCCTCTTCACCGACCGCGTGGGAGGACGGCGAAGGGGCCGCGCCGCCGGACTCGCTGTCGGGGCCCCCGAAAAGGGTTGTCGCGGTGACCACTACACCGGCGACCGCGATCACGCCGACGATGCCCGCCGAGGCGATGAACCCCTTGCCGGCGAACGGGGACGCCGAAGCGGGGCCTGCGGGGTTTTCCTCGCCGCTCATTGAACCGCCTTTCTATCTGACTGAGGGCTCTACGGCCTGCGCGAACAAGGGCGCAGGACGTCAGCCGCCGGCGCCGCTGGTGCGGACGAGGAACCCGATCATGGAGACTGCGGCGGCGATGACGACCACGCCGCCCAGCACCATGAGAATCCGCCCCATGTGCTCGCCGCCTTCTCCGCGGCGGGACTGGATCGCCATGGTGGCGCCGGCAGCGATGAGCCCGCCTACGCACACCGCCAGCGCGACCCATTTGACCCACTGCAGGATCGTGAGAATCCCCCGGGAGCCGGGCGGGGGCTCCCCCGTACCGGGGTTGGGGATATTCACCGCGATATCGACGAGCAGCTCATTCATTCTGCGGCCTTTCCGGATTCGGGGTTGATGAGGGCCGCGGTATCGGCCAGCAGGCGCCGCACCGGCCGCGGAAGCAGGGAGGGCTCGGGGGGTTCGGCCCGCCAGGCCTCGATCCAGGGGATGCGCCAGGTGCGGGGCAGGCCTCCGGCCACCAGCGCGGAGAAGTCCCGCAGCGCCTTGGGCGCCCGCCCGGGGGCGTCGGCGACCAGCGCCAGGCCGAGCAGGTCGACATCGACCTCGCCGCGGGCCCACTCGGTGGCGGCCTGGCGTGCCCGCTCCAGGCCGTGGAGATGGGTGCGCGCCACCAGGACGACGGCGGGGCGGCCGGTTTCAGCAACCGGCCAGGCGTGTTCTGCGCCGGCCGTGCCGCTGAGGGCGGCCAGTGTGGATTCGCCCGCGCCCCCGTGGACGCCCAGCCACCACAGCCTTCCGCTCCCCGGCGGTGTGCTCCTCCTGGGCAGGGCGGGGCCCGCGGGGGCGGGGATGAGCGGTTGCGGAGCAGGGGCGCCTGTCGGAGGCGGGGCTTCGGCCCCCTGCAGGTCGCCGGCCGCTGGGGCGACAGGGGTCATCGCGGATGCGGCGCTCAGCCACGGGTTCTCCTCGGGCACGGCCGCCTTTCTGGTCCGCTGGTCCATTGGTCCGCCAAAAAAGGAAAATCAACGAGACTCCGCGAGAATGCGGGCCCCTATGGCCGACCACACGTTAGCGCATATCGGTCGGAAGTAAAATCAGATATCAGATACCCCTCAAGTGCATACACTGCTAGCCTGTGGCGGACAATCCCCGCAGTCACCCACTGCAATGCCACCTTCCAGCACTTCAGGGCTTCTAGCTGGACTTTTTCCAGCGTCGCCTTTCGGAAACAAAAAACGCATTGCGCATCACCACTTATTTCTGTACCAAAAAGGAGTGAGAGTGGAGGGAAACAAGGGGGCAATGGCCTTTGCGGCCGGTTGTCTGCCGTTCCTCTTCATCGCCGCGCTCCTCGGGTTCCTGGTGATCTCCCCGGGCGGCGGTTCCTGCTCGCCCACCACCTCGGTCTCCGTGGACGGCGACGTCCCCAAAGGCCCCATCGGCAAAGGCTCCTGGAGCGGAGAACAGCTGGTCAACGCCGCAATCATCATGAACGTCGGGGCCGACATGGGCCTGTCCGTGCGCGACCAGACCATCGGTGTGATGACCGCCATGGGCGAGTCGTCCCTGCGCAACCTCGACCACGGCGACGCGGCCGGCGAGGCCCTGGTGGCCAGCGGCCAGATCGAGGAGGGGTCGCGCGGGCTGTTCCAGCAGCTGGGCAACGGTGCCTGGGGCTCGCATGAGGACCGCACCGACCCCGTCCGCTCCAGCGAGATGTTCTTCGAGCAGTTGGAGAAGGTCGACGGCCGCGACGATATGGAGCCGACCCTGGTGGCCCACACCGTGCAGCGCAACGCCGACGCCTACCACTACGCTCCCCACTGGGCCGACGCCAAGAAGGTCGTGGCAGCGCTGTCGGGGGTGGCCGCCGAGGCGATTCCTGTCAGCTCCGAGCAGTGCGAACTGGCCGGCGGCGGAGGCGAGCCGGTCATCAGCGAGGACTGCGCCCCGGTCTCGGACGGAATCCACCCCTCGGCCTGCCGCGCCTACGCCGCACTGACCGCCGAGTTCGGTGAGTTCTGGGACCCCAACGGCGGAGTGGGCTGCCAGGACCCCCGGGACGGCACCGGCGACCATCCCGTCGGGCAGGCCTGCGACTACATGCTCTCCACCAACAGCCAGACCCCCACTCCCCAGATGCAGGCCAATGCCGTGAAGGCCATCGACTGGCTCATCGCCCACCACGAGAAGCTCGAAGTCAAGTACGTGATGTACGACGAGCACATCTGGAACCCCTCCAAGGACCCGGTGGGCCCCTGGGAGAAGGTCAAGAACTACCGCGGCGGCCGCTACAGCCTGGGGACCTACGGCGGCAACAAGACGCTGGCCCACATCGACCACATCCACCTGTCCACCGGCCCCTGGCACCATTCGAAAGGGAGGTAGCCGTGAGCACCGCACCTGAGATCAGCGCCGAGCTGCGCGCCGACGGCACCGGGCTGCTGCTCATCGGCGGCACCGAGCAGACGATCACCGCCCCTGACTCCACCGCGGTGCGCGCTGAGGTGCTGCGCCGCATCGCCGAGCGCGCTGCGGCCGACGGCCGCCCCCTGGAGGCCACCACCCTCGACCCCGACGGGCGCAGCTGGCGGCTGCTCGTCGGCCCCGACGGCTCCGTCGCACCCGCTCCGCAGGCCCCCCGGGAAGTCGAAGGAGTGCCCCACGAGGCCCCCCTCCCGGAGGGGTCCGCCCCGGAAGGGGAACCTGCTGCTCCTTCGGAGCGCTCCACCCCCGGTGAGAGCGGCGCGGTCCCGGAGAAGGCCCAGGAGGAAGCGGCCGGGGAGGGGGAACCCGCAGACCGCTCCCCCGCTTCCGCTGGCGCCGCCCCTGAGCGGCCTCTTCCCCCAGGGGCCGAGGAGCTCTCCCGCACGCCCGAAGAAGCAGGGCAGCCCTCTCCTCCAGCTCCTGCCCGGCCCTCCGGGGAAGACCGTTCCGGCCGCCGTCCCTCTCAGGGCGGCACCCGCCCTGAGGGCGGCCGACCGGCTCCTCCTCGTCGCTCCCCGTCGGCTCCGCAGGGGCCCCTCACGCATGAGGGCTCGGCCCGGACCGGCCAGGAGGGTCCTGCCAGCCCCTCTCCCCCGTCGGCGGCTCCCCGCGATCATCAGCGGCAGAAGGGCCCCGGGGGAACCGCCGCCGATCGGCTCCCTCCGCACCTCTCCCCCAAGGTCGGAGCGCAGCCGGCTCCCGGGGCGGCCGGGACTCCGCCCCGCGTCCGGCCAGCGGCACCGGACGGCACCGCGGGAGTCCCCGCGGCCGCTCCCCCAGGCTCTGCGGGCGGCCCTTCCAGAGCGCCTTCGCTTCCCCCGGCGCACGCCCCCGCCCCACCCCCGCCGGCCGCTCGGGGCGGCGCACCGGCTCTCCCGAAAGAACAAGGAGATTCGAACCCGCTCCGCAGACCTGCCGCCCCTTCCCAGGTCTGGGACTGCGTGATCGCCGACCGGAACCGGTCGCTGCAGCTGCATACCGTCGTGCTCTCCTGCAAGGGCGGGGTGGGCAAGACCACCACTGCGGTCGGCTTGGGCAGCGCGCTGGCGCTTCTGCGCGGCGAACGGGTCGTGGCCGTGGACGCCAACCACTTCGGAACCCTGGCGGGCCGGGTGCACGACGCTTCCGGAGCGAGCCTGTCAGAGCTGGCCGCCGACGCCGATGCCGGGCGCATCCCAGATTTCAGTTCACTGCGCGGATATCTCGGCCACAACGGCGGGGGGCTGCACACCGTGGGCCATGGCCGCTCCCCTAGTACGGGAGCCAGTGAATACGAGGCGGTGGCCGGGCTGATCGAGCACCACGCCGACGCGGTGCTCACCGACTGCGGGACCGACCTGGACCGCGACCCCGTGATCGCCGCCGCCGTCGCACGGGCCGGCCGCGCCGTCGTTGTAGCCGACCCCACCGAGGATGCCCTCTCGGCCGCGGAGAAGACCCTGGCCTGGCTCGGCGAGGCCCACGCGGCTCTGGCCCGCACCGCTCTCATCGCGCTGTGCCAGCGGGCTTCGCGCACCCAGCGCACCCGGGCCGCGGCCCAGCGCCTGGGCGCTCACGGCGGCACCGTGGTCATCGTCCCCTTCGATCGCCACCTGCAGAAGAACGGAGTCGTGGACCAGCGGCGGCTGCGTCGGGCCACCCGTAGCGCCTATACCAGGCTCGCCGAACTGATCAGCCCGGGAACAGCAGCCTCCTGAGACGGCCTCGATGAACCATCACGCAGAGAACATGCTGAGTTTGACCGCTCAGCACCTGAGGACTCTGGCCCGCTCTCTGGCCTCCGAAGCGGAGAAACCCGACGGGACTCCAGCCGAGGCCGCCCTGTCCTTGAGCGAGCTGCAAGCCCTGACCCTGCTGGGGAGGCTTCTGCAACTGCAGATCGATCAAGCCGCCCATCGGGCCTATCGCGCCGGAGCCAGCTATACCGCGCTCGGTACCGCGGCCGGCCTCTCCCCTGCCGGAGCCCGGGGGCGGTGGTCTTCCCCGGGAATCCTTCGGCGCCCAGGGCGCCGGGCGGCTCTGAAAGAGCGCGATCTTCTGCAGGCGCAGCGCCGGCGCGCCGCCGGTGAGGCGGTCTCCTCGATCGCCGAGGATCTCGGAGTGGACCGCTCCACGCTCTACCGCGCCCTCAAACGGTCCTCCCCCGCCGCCCGGGAGCGCCCCGATCGGGAGGGCTCCCAGGGGCCGTGAAGCGCTCCTGCGCGGCCCTGGTGTAAACCGGGTTTACACCAGGGCCTCTTCTTTCGGGTGGGGTTTTGTTCGGCCCGCTGCCGGGAGAAGCCTCTGCCCGGCCGGATCCGCACGCCCCCGCTCTGGTGAGCGGGGTATTGCGCGGCTTCCCTTGAGAGGAGGCCGTGCAGGCGGAGGCCTTGTTCTTCCCCTGTGGGGGTCTTTCCGGTTCACAGTCCGCCGCCGGTCGAGTCGGCCTTCCCTTGTGAGGCCGCACCGGCCCTGAGCTGATCTCGCTGCTGGAGGGTTCAGCGGCTCAAGGCCGCGTCGGAAGTCTCTGCCGGGTTTTTCCGGTAGAGCGGGAGTT